>JBATPG010000086.1:0-21467 GCA_049291335.1 Saccharimonadales bacterium (SeqCode)
ATGACACCAAGTACGCCCAAGACACCCCACCGGGCGCAGTACTATATGTGTCTTACGATGCAACCAGAGGCTAGGTATATCAAAAAAGTCGATGTTGTTTCGCTAGCCGTCGTACTAGTAGGGGGCGAACCATTAATTACATACACAAAACAAGAGTAGTAGTATAGTTACTTTGCTTTGTGCTTAAATTTTCTGACAATAAGTACTGCTGCTAATACAGTCAGCACTATGACTAAGCCCAAACCTGTCTGTAGGTAGGCGGTGGGTATGGTTACAGATTCGTCGCTATTTTTTGTACTAATAGTTGTGGTTTCGGCACGTTCTTTTACGGTGCCGTCGGGGTTACAAGAACGCTCAAAGTCTTCTTTAGTGCCTATAGCGTTCATTGCACATGCTTCGTCGATTGAGATTCCTTGTTTCATACGCAGATTATAGCAACAAAACAGCCATTAGCCCCTAAGCGGGCGCTTCTTTTTTTTCGTACTCAACTACGGCGTACGAGCCAAGGGCCGCACCTATTGCAACGGGGAATATGTAAAGGTAGTTAGAAACTATTGCTACAACCTCTATTGCCAGTGTCGTGTACAGTATAAAAGTTACCAGAGCAGAGCGCAGCGATTTGTGCTGAACTAAAGAGAAGGTGAGTGAACTGTCTAGCATTTCTACGAAAAAATAAAACACAAACAGCCCTAGCACCACCCAAAAGCTAAAGTTTTCTACTGCTTCGCTTAAGGTAAATACCTCTATGTTCATAATAATATGATAGCAAATGAGAAAAGCGAACTAGAAAATGTGAGGAGGGGCTTGGCGAGGTGGGACTTGCCTTGCTGCCGAGCGCATATGCGCTGGCTATAGCAACTAGGCTCCCAGGGTCGCCTAGCAAGGGTCCGGCCAGCGCCACTGGCGCTGGCGTTCAAGTCCCGCTAGTCTACGAGCAACTAAAAAAGAACTAGCGTTGCCAGTTCTTTTTTAGTTGGTGGGCGAGGTGGGACTTGAACCCACAAGACTTTTGGTCAACGGATTTTAAGTCCGTCGCGTATACCAATTCCGCCACTCGCCCTAACAGGTAGATAATAACAGATAGTACTCAATCATTGTAGCAAAAAAAGTGCTAGTGTCGTTGTGAGTCTAGTCGGGCAAACTGCTCTTTGTAGTGCTCAAGTAGTACAGAGACGTCACGCGGTATTTCAGGCAGGTACACAATGTCTTCGTCTGGGATTTGTTTGTGAGGGTTGGCGTCTCCCTCGTCAGCCGTAAATATGTGGTATTCAACGGTCTCTTGCTCGAGTATGCCATTATTTTTATGCGCTTCGCGTAATGTTATGGAGCCTACAAACCGTACGACTCCTATATATAGTCCAGCACGCTTTTCTAAGATTCTTCGTGCCGCTTGGTCTCTTGTCTCGTCAATATCAATTTCGGTGTGCAATATATCGTGTTCGCCAGTTTCTGACCTCGTCAAAAGAAACCCACGTTCTGCGTTACTCACGATTATTGCTGCTGACTGTTTACTCACGAAGTTCTCGTTAAATTATGGAGGCACCTACGGGTAACGCTCCCGTCTACACGGTTTTGCAGACCGTTGCCTAACTTCTCGGCCAAGGCGCCATATGTACAACGCAGTAATTATATCGTATATCCCGTTAACAGAGAAGGAGTAAACATTTTATCTCTAAAAAAGAAAAAGACCCTTACGGGCCATAGTTCAAAAAAATGGTGCAGCACAATTGCTGAAGTTATAACCATATTAACAGACACAAAAAGTCATTCTGTTGCCTAAATATCCCTAGTCATACTAGAACTATTATCTTAGTTTACCGAGTAACAGGATGCTAGAATAATCAAAGAATAAATAGCTAAGGTGTTTGTATGGATATGAAACTAGAATTGGTACCAGTACCGGTAACTGATGTTGATAGGGCAATAAAGTTTTATGTTGATCAGGTAGGTTTCACGCTCGATCACGACATACCAGTATCAGATGATATTAGGTTTGTGCAGCTGACACCTTCCGGATCTGCTTGCTCAATTGTTTTAGGAAAAGGTATTACAGAAATGCAACCTGGTACCCAGCTTGGATTATAAGTGGTCGTGGAAGATGTTCGTAAAATTCGTGACTGGCTGGTCGAAAAAGGCGTAAATGCCTCTGAAGTAGAAGATCTTGATTGGGGGTCGTTTACGTACTTTAGCGATCCTGATGGAAATTTATGGGCCGTACAACAAATGCCCAAGCAAAGCTCATAAATTAAGTGTTTGAGCGGTTATAATCCAAAGCAGCTGCTAGCCATTCATTAAAGTCTTTAGAGTTTTCTAAGCGTTCATTCTTAACGAAAACCCAGCTCTTCATTGTTCGGCTATTCATAGTCACGGGTTCTGCCTCATGAGAGTCTATCTTTACTGTGGTTAACTCGGGTCCAATTTTGTACATAACATCATCTGCACCAACAGCTATAGCTAATTTGCCGTTAACCATGAAGCCTAGAGAACCAAACATTTGTTTTTGTTCGATTGTTCCGGCATCTTTTAGTGCTTGTCGAACCTTTTCGGCTATTTCTTGATTGTATGCCACTTTATTTCTTCCGGAGTTTGTTTATTCCCTGAAATAAAAACATGAAGCCAAAAACAAGTGCTGGGGTATATATTGCAGGTTTATTGTTAACAATCTGATAAATAGCAAAAACGAGAAAAACGACCCCTGCGACTAGCAATGAATATTTTTTGGAGTTCATAATTTTGATTATACGATACTACCGTCCTATCAAGTAAGTTAACTTTAGGGATATATCAATTAAGATGCGACGGCTGTCGAGGAACTTTCTTCTCGGTTGATGCAATTGAACAATCCGAGTGGTATCAAAACATTACGGTCCTGCGGTTCCAAAACAGTCTCGGCAACTACAATTTCCCCAGCGTTTCTAATCATGCCAGTCATGCGAAATGTTATTAATTCTGCTCCCTCGGAGTCTTTCCATGAATAACTTGGTCTTAGAGAAAGAGGCTTACTAACTTTGCTGAAAGTGTATTCAGTATCTCCTAGCAGGATTTGCCCAGTTCGTCCTATCGCCGGCTTACGATATACACCCAGTACTTTGTCCGTATTTTCCTCTATTACCGTTACTTCCGTTCGAGCAAGGCCTCCCTGACGAAGCTCCATCGCTAGACCATCCATATGAGCAGCTGCTTGTCGGTGCAGAATATTCTTATACACTAGCGTGCCAGCACGATTCTCATCACGAATAATATGAAATTCATGCTTAAATGGATTTGGTTTTGTATATCGTAAATTGTTCATCAGCGTTACTTTAAAGTTATTGCTTAGTTTGATTTTATGCCCAGAAGTTACAGGAAGCAAGCATTAACAGGAAGTAGGTAGAGAAATCTTTCATGTTGGTAATGGTTGTCTGAACCGAGACTATAACCTTTAACAGATAGGCATAAAATATAAAGCACACCATAAAGATGTGCTTTATCTATAAATTCGTGTTGGTGCGGGTGAGGGGACTCTAACCCCTGGCCTCGTCCTTGGCAAGGACGCGCTCTAAACAACTGAGCTACACCCGCTTAACAGAGACAAATTATAGCGTGCTCTCGTAATAACTGCAAGTACTAACTGAATGAACTGTGTGTGCTTTCGATTGTCCCACATAAGCATTCGCGTTCGTCTGCAAAGGAAGTCCTCTCCCCGCACCATTTTTTTGTGTACTATGAAAATTATTTCTAGGGCTGTTACTATAAATTTATGTCATTTCAAGCTTATCTCGACAACATCGAAAAACAGACCGGTAAAACACCGAACGACTTCATAGCATTATCTAAAGAAAAAGGGTTCACTGGAGATACAAAAGCAGGTGAAATTGCCTCATGGCTTAAAGAAGAGTATGGGCTAGGTCATGGTCACGCTATGGCAATGGTACATGTCATAAAACATGGTCCGAAGATTGGCGACAAGCATGTTGGAAGCGGCGGAAGTCACTCAGACGAAAGCAGTACGCTCAAACTTGACGGCAAAGACAACTAAAGGTTTCAACCTACGCTTCTAACCCGTATATTTGGACTCTAAACTCAAATCTTACCTTCGTAGTATAGTTACACTTTCAACAATAGTACTGCACCAACATGACCTTCAGCCATCATGCTTATTTTGGGAGGAATTTTACAGACAAGAGCCTGGGCTAGCGGTAGAGTAGAAGTTGCTAGAGGTGTTAAAATTATCAAATTATGTAACGTTAGGGAGTGTTTACAATGGCTAAATATGTAGACGGTTTTGTGTTAGTAGTACCCAAGGGCAAAGAGGCAGAGTACCAAAAAATGGCCGAAATGGGGCGCGATTCCTGGATGAGGCACGGTGCGTTGCAGTACTTTGAGTGCAAGGGCGACGACCTTAAAGGCCAAGAAATGGGTGACGAAAAGTCTCGTGCTTTTCCCGAAATGGCTGGCGCCAACAGCGACGAAAACGTTTGGTTTTCTTTTATAGTTTTTAACTCAAAAGAGCACCGCGACGAAGTAAACAAAAAAGTTATGGCCGAAATGGACGAAGAGTACAGCGAACAGACCGACTTTGAAATGCCGAACGACATGAAAAAGATGGCATATGGCGGTTTTGAGGTAGCAGTAGAAGCCTAAAAAGGCCTTTTTACTGTGGTCTAAGTTTGAGCTATAACCCTGCTTGAACGCTAGGGCGAGTACAGCTTGTGGCAGATCACTTTTTCTTTCTTTTAAGAAACATGTATACTAGACAGACGTAATAGTAAGTAAGCTATGTAATAGCGGATAATGCAAGGGGATACAGAGATGGCAACAGGATACTGCGTAAAGTGCAAAGAAAAAGGCGTTGAGTTGAAGAATGCAGAAGTTGTTCAGACTGCAAAAGGTGGCTTTATGGCCAAGGGAAAGCACGAAAAGTGTGGGACTACCGTTTGTGCAATGATGTCTAAGGACAACGCCGAAAAAGCAGTTAAAGAAGGCGCTAAAAAAGCTTACTAAAGCTTTAACTAGTCTGGGCTGAATAAGCCCTACATAGTATAAAAGAGACCTTAGGGTCTCTTTTTTGCTAATATATGGTTATGAAAGCATTCATTTTTGATCCACAACGGGACGACTTAGCAACAGGCGACCTAGTTGGTAAGGCATATTAGCATGCAGTTTGTAATAGTTGGGCTAGACGGCACAGACAAAGAAGCCCCCGAGCGTCGTCAAGCAGCCAGGCAAGACCATATTGCTATGGGCGATAAGTTGCTAGCAAGTGGCAATCTTTGGTATGGTGCAGCTTTACTCAATGATGACGACTCAATGAAAGGCTCAATGTATGTGATGAGCTTTCCGTCCGAAAAAGAGCTTCAAGAATGGCTAAATGAAGAACCTTATGTAAAGGGTTCTGTTTGGAAGGAACTTACAATTCACAGGTCAAATACCCGTGACCCGTGGCAATTTAACCGACCAAAAGAATGGTTTAAGGGGCAATAAGGGGTTCATCTATGCTCTACGGGTCCGTTCTATAGACTACTTTGGCCCCGTAGGTAGGCATCAGTAGAAGCATAAAGACTTTATTCTGCTATCATAGCGTTATGAATATACCCACTAAAAAATTGCAGTCAGGTTTTGAGCTACCTGTTTATGGGCTCGGCATTTGGCAAATGGGCGGGCGCTTGGAGGCTGACAACACTAAAGACGATGAAGAAGTTAAAGCAATTCGTGCAGCCTTAGATGCCGGAATAACACACATCGACACCGCTGAAAGCTACGGCGACGGCCATGCAGAAGAACTACTTAAGCAGGCTCTAGTAGGCCGTGACCGCTCAAAATTAGTAATTGCAACAAAAGTATCCGCACACAATCAGTCATACGAAGGTGTTCATAAATCTTTTCAAGCAAGCCTGAGCCGCATGGGCCTAGACTATGTGGATCTCTACTTGCTACATCGCTTTCCTGAACCTGGCATAGATATTGCCGACACTATGCGAGCTATGGATGAACTTGTCGAACAAGGCCTCGTTAAGAACATTGGTGTTTGTAACATGACACCACTTCGTTTTAACGAGGCTCAGAAGCTTACTAAAAATAAGCTGGTCTGCAATCAGGTGCACTATAACGTGCAGTACCGCGAAATTGAAGACAAAGGTGTGCTAGAGCATAGTCAAGGTAACGATGTACTGCTTGTAGCGTGGCGTCCGCTTCAAAAAGGAATACTACCAGATTCACCCCTCATTAATGAGATGGCAGCAAAATATAATAAGACATCATCTCAGATAGCGCTCAACTGGCTTATTTCGCAGAAAAATGTAGTAACACTTTCTAAAACCAGTAACATACAACATTTGCACGAAAACCTCGGTGCGCTCGGCTGGTCGCTTGAAGATGCAGATATTGAGCGTATACGTAGCGAGTATCCCGACCAGCAACTTGTTTCTGATGCAGTTCCGCTAGATTACGAAGCGGATGTTCCTGCGAGTATCTAGATCTTGCTCTATAGGTCAGTCCTATAGGCTAGCTAAACAATATAGCCGAACGGGCTTATATTTGTTACAGTTTGCATATGAGTAAGCACGAGATCATCGACGTACTAAACGAAGCCGGAGAAGTATTTGACACTATTCCTCGTGACCAAGCTGAGCTTGAAAATCACTTAACAGAAAATGTTTTAATTTTTGTGTTTAATTCACTCGGCAAAGTTTGGGTACAATTGAGACCACAAACCAAGAAACACTACCCAGGTTTGTGGGATATTTCTGCGTGTGGCGGCGTTATTAGTGGCGAAGGTCGCGATAAGGCAGCAAACCGCGAAACCAGCGAAGAAACGGGCCACGAAGTTAAACTGCACTATGTTGAAAGCTTTTTAAATGTGTTCGCGAGTGATAACGGCGAAGAAAGAAAAAGATTGTCGCATTTGTATGTTGGTATAAGCGACGAGCAGCCCGTAACCAGTGCCGAAGTAGACGAGTTCAAAATTTGGGAACCAGCAAAACTACGAGAGCGCGCAGTGGCAAACCCAAGTGCCTACGTACCTTCTTTTGTAATTGAACTAGACAAGGCAATTGTTGGCCACCAAAACTTACTTCTGCAGTCTGCCCGATAGGCTGCCATAGCACTTGACATTTGCACTTTACTTTGGTAAAGTAAAACGATGTCTCAAGATGTTACGTCAGTATGGCAAAGTAAGCCGACCCAGCAATTAGCTGGGGTTTTGACTGCAATCTCCGACAAACAGACCATGCAGAATTTTCTACGCGATGTTATGACCGAAAAAGAGATTGTTGAAATTAGTTCACGTCTTGAAGCAGCTAAAATGCTGAAAATTGGTAAGAAATATACAGATATTGTGGCTAAAACTAAGTTGAGCAGCCGCACGGTTGCTCGAATAAACGATTGGCTACAAAATGGCTGTAACGGCTACGAAGCTGCTATAAGCAGTATTCATCACGACCATATGTCGCCAGCCCGTACTGACTAAAAAGCTTTTTTAAGCATAAAACGCCAGTACGACGCTGGCGTTTTTAGTAGTACGAAAATTTTGATGAATAGGGAGTTAATAACTATGGAAAAACCATATGTAATTTCAGCCGAGCTAGATTTAGCAACAGCTGATTTCGAACGAATTGTCCGACCAGACAAAATTGATGCTTTTAGAGAAAGTCTAGACGCCGACCTGCGTGCTATGGGCAAAGAAACTTTATGGGTACCCTCTAGCACTCTGAGTAGCGGGCTAGAACAAGCTATCAAGAACACTAACGTACCTGTCGTAAGCCTCGACGATAGGTACATAGCCACTGCCGACCACTATGTAGGCATTTCAAGAGGGGTTGACCCGCAACTAAACGACGCTGGGTATGTGGCCAGGCGGGGTTACCCCTCGATTATGCGCCAACTTGGCAGGGTGCGTTCTTTGGGAAGCGAAGTAATCTTTGCAGACGACGTTCTTTTTAGTGGTGAAATGATTTCGTGGATTGCAAATGTTCTTAACGGCTACGGAGTAAGTGTGCGGGCGGTTTTAGTTGGTGTTGCTATTGCCGAAGGGATAGAAAAACTAGAAGCAGAAGGCGTAGATGTCAGCTGTGGTACAGTCTTTGACGAGGTAGAAGACGAAATTTGCGAACGAGATTTTGCTGTTGTTCCTGGGTCGGGTAGACGCATAGACGCAATCGATGCGAACGCTCTGTACTTCGACACTAAAAATGGCAAACCAGAAACATGGGCTTCAATAAGCCCTGAACTTTCGAACGAATTTTGCGTTAACAGCCTACGTAGAAGCTCGGCACTGTTACAGGCTGGCGTTTCAATACGAGCTATAGGTAAGTTTTTGGGCTATAACTACGAAGGTACCGCCGCCGACCAAATAAATCGAAGATTGGAGGAAATATGAACCGACTACAAATAGGCGTTATTGGTTCTTGTAGCGACCTAAACTACACCACAGGTGCTCAAAATTGCGCAAGAGAGACAGGTCGTTTAATAGCGTGCTCGGGCAGTGCCCTTGTTTACGGTGCAGAAAAAGATATAAACTCTCTGCCAACAGAAGCTGCAAGGGCCGCAAAAACAGCCGGTGGCGAAACAGTGGCGGTTACGTACGAAAAGGGCATGCAAGTTTTCGACCAAGACGCGGCCACAACGGTTATAGCAACTGGCTTAGTTCGCGGTGGTGGCCGTGAACTCAGTCTAATGTTGAGCTGCGATGTAGTGATAGCTCTTTCGGGTGGCTCAGGCACATTAAACGAGATTTGTGTTGCCTACCAAGCAAATATACCTGTCATTACTATTACTGGCTTTGGTGGGTGGAGTGACAAGCTAGCAAACACATACCTAGACGAAAGAAAAAGGTACAAGTTTGTCGCGGTAAAGACGGCCGAGCAAGCAGTACGGCTAGCACTACAAACAAAAAGGCAGGTTGAATAGGTCCGTCCAATAGAAACTAAAGTACAGTCCTACGAGAGTTGGGCTATATTTTTGGTATGATTAAGCTATGAAAACAGTAGTTGTTACGGGCGCCAACCGTGGAATTGGCTTAGCGCTAACAAAAGAATTCGCAAAAGACAGTTTTGTGTACGCGCTTTGTCGAAGTGAGTTTCCGCCCGAAGAGCTAAACGACAATATAAAAGTCTTAACACTAGACGTAACTAACGAAGCTGCAATTGCCAGCTTTGCTGCCGAGCTTAACGATAAAAACGTCGGGATTGACCTACTCGTCAACAACGCTGGTATGGCTGGTGGGGACGAAAACAAAAACCTCAAAGACGATGCCCATTCGGTTACAGAATTATTTGCAGTAAACACGGTGGCGCCCATGATACTGTCGATTCACCTGGCCCCAGCCATGAATAGAGCTGAACGGCCCGTTATGATAGCCATTTCTTCAAGAATGGGCAGTCACGCTCTGCTTAACAAACACAATGCCGAGTGGTGGCCATATGGCGCCAGCAAGGCGGGCTTGAGTTTTGCGGTTTCTGCCTTTGCAATTAACGAACCAGCAATAAAGTCTATTAGCGTTCACCCGGGCTGGGTAAAAACACGAATGGGCGGAGACGGAGCAGATATTGAACCTGCTGAATCCGCTAGAGGCATAATACAACTGTATGAAACAGTTGACTCCCTAGAATCTGGCAGTCTGTATACCTACGACGGCAAGCTATTGGACTGGTAAAATATTATTTGCTATGTTGAGCTGATGAAAACCACGTATCAAACAGTTGTACTGGGCCATGGCAACCATGCATCTATCGAAATACCAGACGCAAACCTGGCAGAGATTGGCGGCAACAGGCGAGCGCCACTAAAAATTACCATCAACGGCTATACATACCAGAGCACGGCAACCGGGGTTGGCGGCAAATGCATGGTAGTTTTCCCAGCACGCGACCGCGAGGCCTCAGGCACTAAGGTGGGCGATACAATAATGGTGACACTAGAGCTTGATGATGGCTACCGCAATGTAGGCGTGCCTGCAGAGCTTAGCAAGGCCTTGACCGTAAACGGCCTCAACGACATATTTCATGGCCTTTCGTATTCGAAACGCAAAGAATTTGCCCGCCAAGTCGCAGAAGCCAAAGCCGAAGACACCAAAACCCGCCGTATAGAAAAAATTATCAGCCAACTCAGGTAATTACGATTCGTTTTTATCAAGTTCTATAAATGGTTGTCTGTACCTTTTAAGTAGTTCCAGCACCATTTGAGCGTGCACATGCGCCGGCTCTCCGAGTATTTCTTCTTCTTTAAAGTTTAGATAAGCCATTTGCAAAAAATCGATATGAAAAAGTAGGGTGTCAGGGTCAAATTTATCGGGGTCGTTATCGGAGAGCCCCTCGCTCACTATGGGTAAATAGACTGCCTCTGGCTTAAATTCATCCACATTTTGGCCGTGTACATATCTTACGGCAGAGAATGAACCAGAAGAATCATATTCGCAAAGTGGAACTTCATCTTCGCCAACGTCATAGCCACGTCGAAGAATATAAGCCACAAGCAATTGGGCCTCATCTACCTCATACGCAATAGATTCCCACATAGTAAGGGGTTCATCAGTAGAGGCTAGTATTGCCTCGATAGCCTCACGCATAAAAGCTAGCTTGTGAGTAGGATTGTCATTACTGAGCGTATCGGTGTCTTCATCAATTAACCCAGCTGCATCTGCGGCTGCATCAATTACTTCCGGGTTTCTATGTAAAAAATAGTCAAAAACTTTGGAAAGGTGATGATCTGGGATTTCTTGTAAAGGGCAAGCCACCTTTACGCGCAGGCCTACTTCATAGCTCGTCACTAATTCTTCGGTATCTGGGTGCTCTTTTGCTTCTCCTGAAAACCAAAAACTGCTTGTGTCGATAACATGTTCTCCGGTTTCATCTACTCCAGTTTCTTCGTCATGTATAGCGTATGGCAATTTCATAACGATTTCCTTCTTCGTAGAAAACTTTCTCATGTTGCCTTCGGGCCAATCGGGGCCTGCTTCATCCTTGGCGGCAAGATCCAGTGTTCCTACTACGCCAAAAAATAAAACATCTTCGGGTGTATTCTCATCAAATTGTATCGGTAGTATTTCGGGCATGCTGTTACAGTAAGTTAGCATCAATAATTGCGCAAGCATGTGCGTTTTAAAAAGAATGCGAGTGGTATACTACTAGCATATGAGTAAAGAGAATTGTCCATTTTGTAACGGCAAAGAACGCATCGTTAAAGAAAACGAGCATGCCTACGCCTTGCTTAGTAATCCACGCAAAGTGCCAGGCCACACGCTAGTGGTACCAAAACGGCACGTCGACAAACCATGGGAACTTACCGAAATGGAACTTCGCGATGTGTTTGACCTTATTTCGTACATAGAACAAAAGCTTATTGGCCAGTTTGGTGACGGCTGTGACATACGGCAAAACTACCGCCCCTTTTTGCAACAAAGCGAACTAAAAGTGGACCACATACATTTTCACGTTATACCACGCACACTCGAAGACTACATTTACCAAGTTTCTGAAAAGTACGACACCGAGCTTTTTGCCGAGCTAGACGCCGCAGAGGCAAAAGCCGTAACGGCCGCAATCAAGTAGGCGGGTCGCGCGCGGCACAGATATAGGGTACAATTGTACAAATGAATTACTACGTCACAACCTCTATTCCCTATGTCAACGGTGAACCACATTTAGGACACGCTATGGAGTTCGTTATGGCAGACGTTTTGGCACGAGCCGCTCGCATGCGTGGCGAAAACGTTATCTTTAGTACCGGCACCGACGAACACGGTGGCAAAGTGGCCGAAAAAGCCGAGCAGCTGGGTGTGACGCCCCTACAACTAAGTGACGACATGTCGCAGAAGTTTAAAGACCTTATTGCCAGTCTCAACGTACAACCCGACAGATTTATTCGCACTACCGACAAAGGTCACGAGCAACGATCGCAGCTTATTTGGAAGGCGCTTAAAAACGATATTTATAAGAGCAAATACGTAGGTTGGTACTGTACCGGCGACGAAGAGTTTTTTACCGAAACAGTCGTAAAAGACAATGCTGGTGTTTGCCCAGACCACAACCGACCCTACGAGAAAATAGAAGAAGAAAACTATTTTTTTAAACTAAGTAACTACACCGAAACTATTCGCAAAGCCATTATGGCAGACGCCTTGCTAGTGACGCCCGAAACCCGTAAAAACGAAATCATGTCACTACTAAACAGCGGGCTCGACGACATTAGTATTTCACGGCCAAAAGACAAAATAGGCTGGGGTATACCAGTGCCAGGCGACGCTAACCAAGTTATGTATGTTTGGTTCGAGGCACTGCTTAACTACATTACCGTGCTTGGTTACCCAGAACACGACGACTTTAAGCACTACTGGCCTGCCAATGTACAAGTAATAGGCAAAGGCATTTTGCGGTTTCATGCCGCTATTTGGCCAGGCATATTGCTTGCTCTTGGCGCACCACTACCCAAACAACTGTACGTGCATGGCTATGTAACCGTCGACAACAAAAAAATGAGCAAGTCGCTGGGCAACTCTATAAGCCCACACGACATTGTGGCTAAATACGGTCCCGATGCCTTTAGGTACTACTTTTTACGACACATACCAAGCTATGACGACGGCGACTTTAGCTGGGAAGCTTTTGACGCTGCGTATAACAACGAGCTTGCCAACGAACTAGGAAACGCCGTACAGCGCACGGTTGTTATGATTCAAAAGTACCAAGATGGCATAATCGGCCAAATACCCGAAAACGGCCATGACACCGGTGCCTACCGAGAAGCCATAGCCGAATGCCGTTTTGACCGAGCTCTCGACAGTGTTTGGAACCAAGTACGTGGCCTAAACCAGTACATAGATACCGAAAAGCCATGGATGATTGCCAAAGAAAACGACGAAGACCACTTGCGCGAAGTACTTTCGAACCAAGTCAGTGACATACTAGAAATTGGCAGCCTGCTAGAGCCATTTATGCCCGACACAGCGGTAAAGATTCAGAACATGTTTAGCGAAGGCATAGTTAAGCCAATGGAAGGCACGCTGTTTCCTAAACAAGAGCCAATGCAAGAAGTTGCAGCCGCTTAAGAAACACGCTATGGACCTGTTTGATACGCACTGTCACGTGCACGAAATGACCAAAAACCTAACGCCCACCCACGACAAGTGGTTTAGCGACGGCGTCGAGCGCACAGTCGACGATGTTATGAACCAGGCGTTTGCTGCAGGAGTCACCAAAATGCTTGTTATAGGCACTAGTCTTGCAGACAGCCAGCTAGCGGTAGAATTTGCCGAAGCCTACCCAAATGTGTGGGCAAGTATTGGGGTACACCCCCACGAAGCTGCCGTTCACGACGCAGAAGAAGTAAGGCGAGAGTTTTTAGAACTCGCTCGTAACGAAAAAGTTGTAGCAGTAGGCGAGTGCGGACTTGATTATTTTTATGAACACTCGCCAAAAGAAGACCAGGTAGCATTGCTCCGCGTTCAGCTAGAGGTGGCCAGCGAGGCTGGTTTAGCGCTTAGTTTTCATGTACGCGAGGCGTATGACGACTTTTGGCCCATATTTGACGAGTTTGTAGGTCTACGTGGTGTGCTGCACAGCTTTACTGACACAAAGGCGCATTTGCAGATGGCACTAGACCGTGGGCTGTACATTGGCGTTAACGGTATTGTGACGTTTAACAAAGACCCTGCCCAGCAGGCCATGTATAGCGCTATCCCTCTCGAGAGTATGGTGCTAGAAACAGACGCACCGTACTTGACTCCTAAGCCATTTCGTGGTAAAGTGTGTGAGCCAAAGCATGTAGTGCTAACGGCGGAGTGTATTGCAGCGCAAAGGGGGCTGCAAAATGAGCAAATTGCTAGAATTACTACAGCAAATGCTCAAAAATTGTTTAATCTAGTACAGTAGCAATGACAAAATCTAAATTTATACCACTATCACTATTTCACCATTCTCCAGAACGTCCAGAGCGCATTAAGGGCGTCAATACTGTAGTGCCCCCTAAACTCGACTCTTTAGATTTAATGGCAATAGTCGATAGGGCCAACAAAGTAAACGGCCGTCCCTATAACATTTGGTACATAGACAAAATAATTACAGAAATGTACCCTCGGATAGCAAATTTTGCAACTCCCACGTCACAAAAAGCGCCAAATCCTAGCCCAATACGGTCAACGAGTGAAAACGTTGCCAGCACAGTGCCACAAACTGCTATACGGGCAACGCCACCTGCGCCCGAAGTCGCTCCCCCACCTATGATTACAAGCGACTACGCGCCTAATGCTAGCGTACAAGCCCCACAGCAGTATCCAAATACTGGCCAAGGCCTAAAGCGAGCAAACCAAGTTAACCAAGAACTGCCACAAAACATACCTGCACTAAGTGAAGCTCAAGAAAAACAGGCATATGTTGAGGCCTCGAGACTCAAAGTGTTACAAAGCTACGCCGACGGGGAAGCGGCCTCAAACTCTACCCAAGAGGTTATAAGGCAAGCTGAACAATTTGCAAACCAATCTCCGGTACAATCTTCATCACCAGATGATTACGACCGAACTAAATACGGATTGGCCCCCTAATGTTTACGAAACTTTTCAAACTATCTAATCTAAAAAGCGAAGACGAAAAGCGCACCGAAGCCTACAGCAGGGCAATTCGCGAAGAAGCCAAGGTTGGCGGCCGGTTGTTTGGCCCCATACCCGAAGGCACGCACCGCGAGTTCTTTTGCCTAGACGCCTACACCTGGATCTGGCACGAAGAGTGGACCGACGAAAAAGGTAAATACCAGATTCGTACTACTCGCTACGACGTACGCCCAAACGGCGTATACAAGGCGCAAGACGGCCAGCCGTACCGACCCGTTACAGAGGCAGAAGCCTACAACCTACTCATGGCTACCAAAAAGTATGGTGAAGCCATAGACGCCGAGCTTGCTCCAATTTTAGCCGCCAACGGTATGTAGCGCGGTGGTGTACCTAGACCACTCAGCCACAACACCTATGTCTAAGGCAGTTCTTGCTGCTATGCAACCGTACTTTGAAGACAGGTTTTACAACCCCTCTTCTACCTATTTGCCCGCAAAAGAGGTGCGCGGGGAACTACAAAAGGCACGGGCAACAGTCGCCGAAGTCCTGGGGGCAAAGCCACAAGAAATATACTTTGTTTCGGGTGGCACCGAGGGCAATAACACGGCGATTCAGGGTGTTTTACGAGCTTTTCCAAATAGCTCCGTTACGATTAGCGGTGTAGAGCATGATTCTGTGCGTAAAACAGCAGAAGCATTTAATTGCTCCGTTGCGCTTAGCGACAAACAGGGCAGGGTAGACATGAACGATTTACGGCAGAAAATTACAGATACAACTGTGCTTGTAAGTGTTATGTATGCCAACAACGAGGTAGGAACTGTGCAGCCAATACGTCAAATTGCTTCGCTTGTCGCCGAAATGCGCGAGGCTCGTAAAAAGCAAGGGAACACACTGCCGTTATACTTGCATACAGACGCATGTCAGGCGGCAAACTATCTTGACTTGCATGTCTCGCGCTTGGGTGTAGATATGATGACACTTGGTGGCGGGAAAATTTATGGACCGAAGCAAAGCGGTGTTTTGTATGTTTCGTCAAAAGTAGACATAGAACCACTGATGTACGGTGGCGGGCAAGAACGAGGGCTGCGTAGTGGCACCGAAAACATTGCGGGTGATATTGGTTTTGCAACTGCCCTACGAGAAACAGTTGATATGCGCGAAGCCGAAACCACTCGACTGTCTGCCATACAAACGCATTTTGCCAAAACTATTACACAAATGAATGACCAATTTATAGTAAATGGTTCGCTACGTTACAGGCTACCAAACAACGTGCACGTCACCTTCCCGGGCGTCTTAAACGAAACGCTATTGTTGCAACTCGAACAAGCGGGGTTTTTGGCTGCTGCCGGGTCAGCCTGTAGCGCCAGCCACGACGAACCAAGCCATGTTCTTAGGGCTATGGGCATTAGTGACAAAGACGCACAGTCGTCACTACGCTTTACCTTCGGTCGCACAACAACTCAGCAAGATATTGACAATTTGCTTGCAACGCTTCGTGCCCTTCTTAGCGCTTAGCCAACGAAAACAGTAGCGCAAGTACTCAAAAGTGGTTATACTTATTTTTAAGATGACCGCACACAAATATCTGTATGGTTTTATTACGTTAGCGTTCATAGCCCTTGCAGGGTTTACAGCGGTCACACGAGTGAGCGCTCAAAGCGTTTCTCAAGCGTATGCCACCGATGGTAATGTCCAAAAGGGCATGATTGTCATGATCGACCCTAAAGACAGCAAAAAGGTACAGCCACTCAGCAATAAAAAAGATGTTGCCATGCAAGGCGTTGCAGTTGCAGCAAACGACACTGTTGTTTCTATTAGTGGCGATGCAAACACCACACAGGTGTATGTCGCAAGCAGTGGTAAGTATCAGGCGTTGGTTTCAACTCAAAACGGCAATATTAAAGTAGGCGACCTTATAAGTATTTCGGCCATAGATGGCATTGGTATGAAGGCCGATGAAGGTCAAGAAACTATACTCGGTAAGGCAATCTCGGCGTTTGACGGCGGCTCAAACGTTAGTAGCACCACTAGCCTAAAAACGTCAAAAGGCGAAAAAAACGTTGCGATTGGTGTTATTAATATTGATATTTCAATTTCACGTAACCCGCTGGCGTCTTCTGTAGACGGTCCGCCGGTTCCACAGTTTTTGCGTACTGCTAGTAACTCAGTTGCTGGTAAGCCGGTAAGCACGGTTCGTCTATATGTAAGCTTGGCTATTTTGGTACTAACAATATTCTTAGCCGCCAACGTGCTTTATGGGGGTATACGTAGCAGTATTACGGCAATCGGTCGTAACCCCTTAGCCAAGAAGTCGATTATTAGAGGGCTGATTCAGGTAATAACAGTCGGTCTAATTGTTTTAGTAATTGGGTTGTTTAGCGTATACTTACTATTAAGATTATAAGCATAAGCAGTATATCTATGCACAGGGTGGGAAAAACTAAATGACAACATGGCAGCTGATCGTAATCGTTGGTAGTTTACTAGCTGCAACGGGGGCGTTTATTTGGCTGGCGCTTCGTATTGGTTCTGGTGGCGTGGGTGGCAAAAAAGCCGTCACCGACATAGAGTCGGCTGCCGAAGACGACGTAGAGCACATTTTTAACGAAACCTTTCGTGAAGAATTGCGTAACAGAGGCAGACTGCACTTTGAGAAAATTATTTCAGAAAACGCTATGTTTTTGCAGCAAGACCTTCGGTTAACCACTAGCCAGCTAAATGAGTACATGAAAAGCGAGATTACTCGTAACCTTCAAGAAGAGTTCCAAAAGTACGAGCAGTCTATAAACGACGCCAAACAGCTTGCTATTGATTCTATCCAAAAAACCAACACTGCAATTGATGAACAACGTCAGCTTCTTGGCCAAGAAGTGCAAAAGCAAATTAGTGCTGAAAAACAGCAGCTTGTGGCGCGGTTCGAACAAAACATGGCCGATATTATCAACCATTACGTTCTTGCAGCTATTGGCGACCAAATTGACCTTAATGACCAGCTCGAATACATTCTTGGTGACCTAGAGGCCAACAAGCAGGCGCTTATAGAGGACTTGCAGAATGGTACCTGAGGTCAAAACAAATGCGTATGTCTTGCCAGTGCTCGTCGTGGGACCGGTAGACATTGGCCGGTTACACCGAGAGCTCGAGGCCATCCACAACACCGTGCAATCAGCGACTTTGCGAGGTGAGCAACAAGTTAAGCTACCAAAAACATCACACCTGATGGATCAGCTAATTGAGCTTAACAAACTTGATTTAGTTACTGAAGCCGACAGAGCAAAACTAGGAAAATTTTTAACAGACGTAAAGGCCCATGCCCCTCGGTTGCATATGAGTTTTAGTGCCGACCCGTCGCCTCAGTTTATACAAAAGCTTATGCAGTGGTTACGTACAGAAATTCACCCGAGCGTGCTACTCACAGTCGGCCTGCAGCCAAGCATTGGCGCGGGTTGTGTTGTGCGTACAACCAACAAGTATTTTGACTTATCACTGTCTAAAAACTTTTCTAAACAAACACCACTACTTATGGAAAAACTTAGGAGCCTAGCAGTATGAGTGACACCGGTCATTTTGCGCAGCTAATTGACTCCGGCAACCCCGTAGGAGAGGTTATTGCTGTCGAGAAGTTTCTTATTAAGGCGACTGGCTTGCAGCCGTCTGCAGTGCACGCCTTAGTTATGTTCGAAGACGGCAGTAAAGGGTTTGTGCACCAGATTTTGACCGATCACGTACTTATTTTGCACCTTGGTACAGACCCGATACGCACCGGTATGGTTGTGGTCATACAGCACCAAGAGCTAGTGTGTAAAGTTGGCAAAGACTTTATTGGCCGTGTTGTTTCTGTTACTGGTGAGCCGCTTGACGGCAAGGGACCGGTTGCGGCCGACGCGGTGTGGCCAGTGTTTAACGTTGCACCATCTATTTACGAACGTAAACTCGTAGAAGACCAGGTAGAAAGTGGCGTAACAGCCATAGATGCATTGTTCCCGTTGGTACGCGGCCAGCGTATGGCGCTTCTTGGCGACAGCAAGTCTGGTAAAAGTACCGTGGTAACCCAGCTGGCTATAAACCAGAAAAATACAGACCAAGTCGTTGTGTACTGTCTGATTGCCAAGCGTCGAAGCGATGTTGACATGCTCTTAACGCGCCTTCAAGACAATGGCGGTATGGAAAAAGCCATTGTGGTGGTAAGCACCATGTTTGAGTCACTTATTATGAGTTATATTGCACCATATGTTGCCTGCTCAATGGCAGAATATTTGTGGCAAAAGTGCGACCAAGACACCATCATTGTCTACGACGACTTAACCAGTCACGCCCATGCCTACAGAGAGGTTGCACTGCTTTCTGGCGTTAGCCCAGGACGCGACAGCTACCCGGGTGACATGTTCTATGCTCACTCAAGCTTGCTAGAACGCGCCGGTCGTCTTGACCGAAACGGCTGCTGCTTAACATCAATTCCTGTCGTACACGCCGCCAACGGAGACATTACGGCTTATTTACCTACCAACATTATGTCTATTACCGACGGACAGTGGATATTAGACATGGATACGTTTAGAAACGGTATTCGTCCTGCGGTTAGCATGGGGCTTAGTGTGACTCGCGCCGGTGGTGTAGGCCACAACAAGCGTCAAAAAGACCTTGCGGCGCAAACGCTGAAAGTGTTGGCAAACTATCGTTCGGCAGAAGAATTTTCTCACTTTGGTTCCGAGCTTGGCCCAGAGGCAAAGCATGCCCTAGCAACGGGTAAGCGCATTTTCGAGATTCTTACCCAGGGACCAGGCGATACATATTCGCTCATGGCACAGCAGTTAATGCTAGACGTAGTACTAAACCTACCAGATGGTGATGAACTCGACATTAACTTACTTAAAATAAATGCCAACGATTTTGCTGGCAAAGTTACCAAAGACGAAGAATATGCTGCCGTTCACGACCTACTCGTAAAAGAAGTAGTTAAAAAGCAAGTAGTTGAAACACCAGAAGCGTCTAAAGAGGCCGAACCTGAACTTACAAAAGATACCAAAGACAAGAAAGACAACAAAGACGACAAGAAAAGGGACGATAAAAAAAACGACAAATCAGACGATAAGAAAGATCCAGAACCCGAACTAAAAGAAGAACCAGTAGCACCCACCCAAGAAGTGCTAAATTCTCAGCTTGAAGATGATTCTGCCCCCGCGCCTGCGAGCGATCAACCAGAAGCCACCGTGGCTCCTGCGCCAGAGCCTACAGAAGAACCAACTTCAGACGCCTTGCCAGCTGCAGAAATAACCCATGACGTAGAGCCAAACGAGGATGAGGACAAAAAGGCATGAGGCGACCAATAGACATCGCAAAAGACGAAGCCTCTATGTCTACGCTGGTAGAGCTAACCAGTGTGTTCGAGGGCATTGCCAGTATGCGTATTGCGCAAACTAAAAACCAGGTGCTAGAATCTACCAAGTTTTTTGACGCACTATGGGAAATCTACCTGCAGCTTCGTGTCGACGCCATCTTTAGCTTTGGACGAGAAACCTCAGATGTTGTGCTAGAAAAAGAACTCTTCATTATCATTACTGCAGAAGGTGGCTTTAGTGGTGACATTGACCAAAAGCTGGTTGAAAGTATGATAAAAGACTATAACAAAGACGCTAATGACATTATTGTTATTGGGCGACACGGTGCCATGCAACTGAGCCAGCGAGGTGTTGAGTTCAGGAAGTACTACAAACTACCTAGCAAAGACCAAAACATTAATGTTGCGCCAATCATTAAAGAAGTACAAGAGTACCGCAAATGTACGGTGTACTATCAGCAGTACATTTCACTTATGGACCAAGAAGTTAAGAAAATTGGCCTTACAACCGCTATTCAAACTACTGGCGCAAAGGTAGAAAAGCTAGACGAAATAATTAGTGAGGCAAACTACATCTTTGAACCTTCTGCCTACGCGGTCGCGGCCCACCGAGAGCGCTCTATGATGAAGATTGCGTTGTCTCAGCTTATTTTGCAGTCCAAACTGGCCCAGTACGCTTCACGGTTCCGTGCTATGAGCGCCTCGCACCAACGCGCAGACGAATCAAAGATGGATCTGCACCTCGCGTACAACCGAGCACGTCGTAACGTTAAGGACGAACGCCTCAAAGAAATTATTAACGGCATCAAAAAGAGCAAAGCAGGAGTCGTAAACTAATGGCTGGCACAATTATTTCTATTAAAGATCTTGTTATTCGTGCGCAGTTCGACGAAGACGGCCCAGACATCAACGAGCTTATTATTGTAGAAAACGAAAATGGCACCGAACTACTCGTAGACCACTTAGAGCCGGGCGGTATCGCGTTTTGTTTGAACATACGATCAGACAGAAGCGTTCAAAAGGGCATGAGCACTCAGCGTACGGGCAAAGGCATAGAGATTCCTATTGGTGAAAAAACTATTGGCCGTATTTTGAACGCCTTTGGCGACCCACTCGATGGTCTGCCAGAACTCACCCCAGAAGATGCTCCACGTAAAGACATTATGAAACTACCTCCCCGCAGTACGAACTTTAGCGTGGCCAAGCCAGAAATACTTGAGACTGGTATTAAGGTGATAGATTTCTTTACGCCGTTCGTAAAAGGCCGCAAAATTGGCGTTATTGGTGGTGCTGGTGTGGGCAAAACAGTTGTGACCATGGAGCTTATTAACAACACCGCAAAAAGTGGCAACAGTTTGTCGTTTTTTGCGGGCATTGGCGAGCGTATTCGTGAGGGGCACGAGCTGTGGGACACGCTTAAAGAAAACGACCTGCTTAAAAACACTTGTATGTTCTTTGCGCAGATGAATGAGAACCCTGTACAGCGTTCGCTAATTGGCATTTCTGCAACTGCTGCGGCCGAATATTTTAGAGACGATCAGCGGCGAGATATTCTATTTTTTGCTGACAACATGTTCCGTTACATTCAGGCGCGCAACGAGCTTTCGA
>JBATPG010000087.1:0-3973 GCA_049291335.1 Saccharimonadales bacterium (SeqCode)
GGCTATAACACGTGCCATTGCAGACCAGGCTCGAACTATTCGCATACCAGTACACATGGTTGAAACAATTAACAAACTTTTGCGTACGCAGCGCCGTTTAACCCAAGAGTTTAACCGCGAACCTAGCAACGAAGAAATTGCCAAAGAAATGGAAATCGACGTTGCCAAGGTTGAGCACATCATGAAAATTAAGCAGGATATTTCTAGCCTAGACGCGTCAATACGAGACGACGAAGAAGAGTCGGTGCTTTCTGACTTTATCGAAGACGAAGACACTATAACCCCAGAAGAATCTGCCACCGGGCAGCTACTAAAAGAGCAGGTTAAAGACATGTTGGGTGCACTCACCGAGCGTGAACAAAAGATTTTGAAACTGCGTTTTGGCCTTGAAGACGGCAAACAGCACACACTAGAAGAGGTAGGCCAAGAGTTTAGCGTTACGCGAGAGCGAATCCGCCAAATTGAGGCAAAGGCACTCGCAAAACTACGCAAGCACAAAGATGCTCGCAAACTCCACGACTACATCAAGTAGTTCTCTGCCTAGATAAACAACAGCTACGTACCGCAAAGGTACGTAGCTGTTGTTCTACATTGACGCAATTTTGACATGAGCGTCGGTTACGTAAAAGAAAGAAGCTTCATGCCAGTTCAAAACACAATTTAACCACCACCATATCAGCTGCCGGTTATTTTTACGGGTGCTTCAACAGTTGTTGAAGCGTTAGTTTTTCAAGGCTCAGGCAATCAGGCTTACTTAGCGAACTTAGCAGTAGAAACTATAACTGGGACTCCCGTAGACACCACTGAAGTTTTAGAAAAAACCATATGTATATGGCAGGCGTTGCCTTGAGCGGGGCACTGATTTATGTAGACACGCCTAAGGGCAGAGTTCCCAGTACTCACCCATGGTTTGCGGTCAATCGAAAAGTTTGATTGACTAACATAAGCATAATATTCTATGATTAACTCATCAACCTAATAGGAACACATATGTTTAAAAAACTGAATAAAAAAGGCTTTAGCCACCACCTAATACTTCCCGTGCTAGCAGTATTTGCTGTCGCGGGCATCGGAACATATATGGTAACGAAGAGTAGCGCGTATTCTTACATGAGCGGAGTAACACCATACTCCTGTCCTCAAGATCCACCTCCAATACTTCGTTCTGGCAGTAAGGGCAACTGTGTCAAAGCGTTGCAATACAGACTGAACCAATGGATTTCCTACAAGCGTATTCCAATTTCTAAGCTAGCAGTTGACGGTAGCTTTGGTACAAACACTCGATACGCGGTTATTCGATTTCAGAAATATTACGGCCTGCAAGCTGACGGAGTAGTTGGTTCCAAGACATGGCAGAAACTAGCACTTTACTGCGGTGTCACAAAATCTTGTGCCACTAAATAGCACCTATAACATTTCTAAGATAACAAGAGCGCTTGATCCAACAGCGCTCTTGTTCTACGTGTTACTAGCATTTCCCTTGCTGTATCTGCACGGGGCGCCCATAACTAGTCGCGCTATACGTTTTGCAGTCTTGCTGGGTGTGTTTTTGTTGTCACTCACGCTACTGTCTGTGCGACAAAAATTTCTAACGAACTTCAAAAATCTTCCTCGGGTTGTGCGAGTTGCGCTGGGTGTAATGCTTGCCGGCTCCCTTATCGGTACCTTTTTATCAAGCGATTCTTTCGAGGTGCGCCTACTAGGCTTGGTCCCAGAATATATGGGCTTATTTGTATGGGTTTCATTTATCGTTTTAGGGATTGTTTTTATGGACAGAGCAAAGGAGTTGCTGACATCAAGAGCGACGTTAGTGCTCGTGCTAGCCATAGTACTAGTATCGTTGTATATCAGCATGTCTCAACTAAGGTTAGAGTTGCGACTTCAGGGCTTATTATTTCAGGCGACGACAATGGGCATGTTCTCGGTGATCGCATTTGTTATTGGTTTATACAACCTCAATCGCTCAATAGATGTAAGGGGTAAGGCCTTGGCCGCAACACTGCTGGTTGCTTCTTTTAGCGCTGTTGTTCTCTCGCAGTCACGTATCAGCTATATTGCCATATCGTTACTCTGCTCTGCTGTAGCATTTCTAGCATGGTATAAAAACCGAACACTCGTAGTGGTTAGTCTGGCGGCTGTCGCCACTATACTTTGTTTACCATGGGTGTTTCCAAATTATTTTGAGCGTTTTCATGCAGCGAGTATTCAGTCAGGCACTGAATACAGGGTAGACCTGTACGCCATTAGCGGCGGTGATTTACTAAGAAATAATATTTTGATAGGGAATGGTCCCAGTAGCTTACCGTCGTCCATCAATAATACAAATGTTGTCCCAGAGGCAATTAAAAAAAGTCTGCAGTCCGGCGATGTCTTTCTATCTACCCATAACCTATTTTTTGACTTTGCTTATTATTTTGGACTAGTCTCGTGTTTTGCACTTGTCATGATGAGCTGTCTGGCTTTGTTTTATGGATATAGAGCAAAAGAATACTTTTTAGTCGGTATTTTTCTGGCTTTACTAGCAAATGCGCTGACAAATGTCCCAAGTCTTGAGCTGACATCTTTGTATTTCGTTCTGCTCTTTGCTTTGCTTTATACCGCACGGCGGCGGGCGCATGAAGACTAGCCTCGCAGTAAAAAGTGACCTGTTCAGGGTTGCAGTTGTGAGTGTGGTTTTGCTTTTCAGCGGTACGTCCCTTTTATTTATGCAACAGACAGAGACGGCGCCGACACCAAAATCAACGACATGTACAACTGAAAATACGACCAGTAGCAAAGCTATTCAGCAAAAAGTTGAAAAGCATTTGCAGGCTAGCGTTGCTTCCTACCACCCTAACGAGGCAATGGCACTAATTATCAATGCCAAAACGGGTGCTGTCTTAAGCTCGGCGTCAGTAGATCAGCAAGGTAGGCGCGGGGACAGTACTAGTGCAATAACACCGTACGAACCGGGCTCGGTCATGAAGCCACTACTTATCGCTGCGGCACTTGACTCGGGGGTTGTTTCGGTCGACTACAGCTATTTTGATACTGATAGCGTACGCGTCGGGGAGCGTGTAATCGCCAATGCGTCAATCCATAATCCTGCGGAAAGATCGCTCCAAGAAATTTCTAGCCTTTCGCTCAACACAGGCGCTGTGCAACTCATGAAAGAGATGGGTGGTGACCCGACTCTGATAAATGAAATTGGTCGCACCAAATGGTACCAATACTTAACGCAGCAATATCATTTTGGCGTTAATGAGAGCTTGAGCTACAAATATGCAAAGCATGGCTATGTGCCAACACCAAATGTAGATAATGCAAACTATGTATATGCACAGACAAGTTTTGGATTGGGCCTAACGACATCCCCGCTAGAGATGACAGCGGCCTACGCAATCTTAGTGAACGGGGGCGAGTATGTGGCCCCATACATGTGTTCAAATGTGAAAAAAAATGCACCACTACGTAGCCTCAGTGCATCGGTTAGCGAGCAAATGACACAGATGTTGTCTCGTACTTTTGCTGATAACAATGGCTTGAGGCTTAACGAAGGATACTCGGTGGGTGGCAAGAGTGGGACCGCCCCGATTGCAACGAGCAACGGCACGTATCAGGCGGACGTGAACAACGGCACATATATTGGGTTTGTGGCACGAGATGAGCCATACGTAATTTTTGTTAGATTAACCAATCCAAAATACTCAGGATATGCCAGTAGGGCAGCCATGCTTGTATGGAATGACATAGTAGGCATGCTTATAGAGGACAATTTGCTACAATGAGGGTACCAATATGAAAGAAAAAATATATCTGCCAACAACAACTCAGGTAATCCTGATACCTTTTTGTGTATTGGTTGCACTGTTGCTGTCACACTACACGCTTATAAAGCAAAAGTTTTTTATGAACGAGACAGGGGTTATTGCCAACGAGTATGTGTCGTCTTTGGCACAGTACCTCGACAATCCAATAGTGAACGGAAGTGGGG
>JBATPG010000088.1:0-2556 GCA_049291335.1 Saccharimonadales bacterium (SeqCode)
GCATACAACACCTATAAAGACCAGGCAAAACTAAAGGTGTATCTTCGTAGAAAGAACGTAAGGCTTAGAGAGCGAAGGCGAATAAGAGTTTTAGAAAAGATGGGTGGTAAATGTGCCACTTGCGGGATAAATGACACAATTGTTCTTCAAATCGACCACATTACCCCACTAAACACGGGTAAAGCTCGGCTGACCTTGACCCAGTTGTTCCCCAAAATATTGAGGGACGAATACGATATGAGTAACTTACAACTATTGTGCGCTAACTGTCACATGAGAAAAACTATATTAGAAAGAAGGACTATATATGAATAAATCGCTGTTTCGGCTGCACCAAAAAACACTTTATTACTTTTGCAGCCCAAAAGTAACCAAATAGCTTCATGACTTTGCTGTGCAAAGTGTAGCCTTACTTTTGTCACGCAAAAGTAACAAAACGTGCCGTCATGCTCCAACTTCTTGGTAAACCATTAGTAACAAACACAATCGCCTGCGGAACTCCTCACTTTTAGACTTCAAGCCAGTCTAAAAGCTCGTCAGACAATCCTCGCCTTGTTAGATTGTGTTTGCCACAATGTTCTAGCCAGGAAGCTTCCGAAATGCCGTAAACTTGAACGAAATGCAGATGCATTACTAGGAGCTCTTTTGTGGTTCCCGGCAATTCTGGAGGCTCGTGGCTGTACTGTTGATTAAAACTACAACTCACCCGTAAGGGTCAGGGCAACTTGTTTGAGGGCAGTAAGCCCGAGTTGTTGGTCTGGTTGTAGTGTTTGACAACATGTAGACCAAGAGCTGGAAGCTTGCCGAGGCCTTTTGGTTACTTTTGGGCGGCAAAAGTAACAGGTTTGTTTGGGTGGCAAAAGTAAGATGTTGCTTTGCTATGGCAAAGAATTGAAGCAGTTTGATATAAGCCAACAAAAGAGCACTAAGCCTCAAAGCAAATATAACAGTAGTGCGCTATACTATTCTAAGCATCTAATTTCGGAGGTTACACATTTCATGAAAGGAATAATACTCGCTGGTGGTTCTGGCACACGCTTGCACCCAATTACTAAAGGCATCAGTAAACAACTTATACCCATTTACGACAAGCCTATGGTGTACTACCCACTTACTACACTCATGCAGGCCGGCATTCGCGACATACTAATAATCACCACCCCTGAAGATCAAAGCCAGTTTCAACGCTTACTAGGTGACGGCTCACAGTGGGGTATAGACCTGCACTATGCTGCACAACCATCTCCAGACGGCCTTGCCCAGGCATTTATTATTGGCGAAGAGTTTATTGGCGACGATAAAGTCGCTCTCGTACTGGGCGACAATATATTTCACGGTCCAGAACTTGCTGCATCTTTGCAAACATGCACCGACCCAGACGGTGGCGTGGTGTTTGCCTACCAAGTCTCTGACCCAGAGCGCTACGGCGTGGTAGATTTTGACGAAAACAACAAGGCGGTTTCTATAGAAGAAAAGCCTGCTCAACCTAAAAGTAACTATGCTGTTGTTGGCCTGTACTTTTACGATAACGACGTCGTTGAGATTGCCAAAAACATACAACCAAGCGACCGTGGCGAACTAGAAATTACTACCGTTAACGAAGAGTATCTTAATCGAGGCAAACTAAAGGTGACTACGCTCGACGACGGCGATGTTTGGCTCGACACTGGTACTATAGACAGCCTTCACGACGCCACCGACTACGTGCGCGTACTGCAAAAGCGCACCGGGCAAATTATTGGCTCACCAGAAAAGGTTGCCTACGAGCAAGGGTTTATTACAAAAGATCAGTTAGCCACACTCGCAGAACCACTCAAAAAATCCGGCTACGGTAGTTACTTGGTACAATAGAACCAATGAAGGCCACGAGTAGACTAAAAGTTGCAGTTGTTATACCTGCGTACAACGAAAGCACTGTTATTGCCGATGTCGTTAGTTCTTTGCGCTCGACGCTCTCTAAGTCTAGTTACAAGTTCGAGATTATTGTCGTTGACGACGGCTCAAGAGACAACACTGCCTTAATTGCGCGAGAAAGTGGCGCAACCGTTATTTCCCACATACTGAACAGTGGCGCCGGTAGCGCAACTGCCACGGGGCTTAGTTATGCGCAGCAAAATAATTTCGACATCGCGGCTACCTGTGATGCAGACGGCCAACACGCACCAGCCGATGTTCTTACAGGCATCGAGACACTTTCTACCAGTGACATAGATTTGCTTATTGGAAGCCGTTTAATAAATAGCGATGGGATGTCAAAGGTTAAAATACTTGGCAATAAAGGCATGACAATAATTACGCGGGTATTATTTGGCATTAATGCCACAGATTCACAGTCGGGTTTACGCATATTCTCTAAGAATGCTCTCGAAAAGTTACGATGGCGAACTAGTGGTTACGAATTTTGCAGCGAAATGTTATGGCGGGCTAATCAGTTATCGTTAAAAATTTCCGAATACCCTATCAAAGCAATCTACACTGATTATTCAATTTCAAAAGGTCAAAATAACTGGAATGCCGTTAACATCGTAAAGTCACTGTTGCGTCGCAGATTAGTGG
>JBATPG010000089.1:0-1712 GCA_049291335.1 Saccharimonadales bacterium (SeqCode)
GTGATATTAACCCCATCATAGGGTGTGGAACTGCTATGAGTACCTGGCAGGGACACGTTTTTTTGGGCGTTCCAAATCAACTTTTTGGCATTGCCGCTTTTGCTGCAATAACGACACTTGGCGTCGTACTTATAAACAAAATAAACCTTCCTAGGTGGATGTGGCAAGCACTCACTGCCGGCCTATTTGGCGCTATATTATTTGTGCACTGGTTTATTTACCAAAGTATTTATGTGCTCGAGCACCTTTGCCCGTACTGCATGATTACCTGGGTAGTAGTTATACCCATGTTTTGGTACACGTTCTTGTTTGCACTAAAATCTGGCTATCTTGCACGACTACGTATCCCTACAAAGGCTCAAGATTTTATGCTTAGGCACCACCTAGACATACTTATGGTGTGGTTCTTGATTATTGTCGGCTTAATCGTGCAGCATTTTTGGTACTATTTCGCCGGCTAACTTCGCTAGTTCGTAGTTGCTACAAATAGTTCTTCTCTACGTGGTGCTGGTTAATGCCGTTAACGAGGTTTGTGAAGCCTAATTGCTTTAGGTAATGCATGGCGGCGTTACTGCGAGCGCCACTGCGACAATATAGTATAAGCTCGGTGTCTTTGGAAGCCTCTTTTAGTAGTGATGCGCCCGACATTAGTGCGGCAGGTGGCAAGTTAATTGCACCTGCAACATGGCTGCTGGCAAATTCGTGTGGTTCTCGTACGTCAATTATTATTCTGTTCATGTGGTCTCCTTGTTTGACTTAATATTAATGTAAATCGTTTACATTAGCAATACTTTTGTGTACTATGTAGGTATGGAAACTATTACACCCCGACAAAGTAAGTACTGTACGCCCATCAAAGATGCTTTGGTTGCTGCTGGACACGCCAGCAATTCCGAACTCCTAAAAATCTTGCAAAGCATGTACCCAGAGCTAAGCTCAACAACTGTGCATAGGGCTACCGCGCGGATGGCCGCACGAGGCGAAATTGGCGTTGCCCCACCAGACCATCAGGGAGCCATGCGGTACGACGCTAACACCTTACCACACGACCACTTTGCTTGTACAAGTTGCTCGACAGTACGCGATGCAGATGTCGTTAGCGCAGTGGTGCCAGCGCTAGAAACTCAGCTCGATGGCTGTCATATTTCGGGCAGACTTATTATTTACGGAACATGTCATGCATGTACGACTAAACAGGGAGGTAAACAATGAAAATTTTAGGAGCACTTGTGGGGGTTTTGGTACTTGGGCTTGTTGGTTGGGCACTGTTTGGGCAAAACAATACAGAGACTGAGCCAAAACTGACATTCGCGAGCATTGAGACAGAAGTAAACAATGGCGATGCTTTGTTGGTAGACGTTCGCACCGCAGCCGAATTTGCTGAAGGCTACTATCCACCCGCCAAAAATGTTTCACTACAAGCAATCGAAGCTAACAACTACCCAAGCGCAGATAAAGCGGCCAAAATATACGTGTACTGCAATAGTGGCAACCGTTCCGGACAGGCCACGACACTATTGAAAAAAGCTGGTTACACCAACGTAGTAGACCTGGGTGGCCTTAAAGACGTTAAAAGTATCGGTGGAAAGTTAAGCACCTAAGGAGAAGTTTATGAATATAAAAGCAATTACCGTGTATAGCACTACTACTTGCCCCTACTGCGTCATGCTAAAACGCTGGCTCGATGACAAAAAAATAAGCTACACCGAATA
>JBATPG010000090.1:0-4593 GCA_049291335.1 Saccharimonadales bacterium (SeqCode)
TTTTAGACGGCTGGGACAGAGTTACCTCTGAAATCCCCCACCACTTCGACGCTTCTATTATTGTAGACACCAGCACATTAACACTACTAGAAAAGCTGCAAGCAAGCGGTGATTTAGCACGCATAGCAAAATTGCCCTGTATTGTACTCGATCACCACGCCAGTGTAGATCACACCATAGAATTTGCCGAGGCCCAGCTTGTAGACAGTACTGTTTCTTCGACAGGGGAGCTGGTGTACACCCTTGCGAAAGACTTTGAATGGACATTGTCGAGCCATGCGGCTACCTACATCATGGCAGCAATTCTCGGTGACACACAAGGCCTTAACAACGAGCTTGCCACCGCAAACACCTACCGCGTAATGGCCGAGCTAGTAGAGGCGGGCGCAAATAGGCCCGAGCTAGAAGAAGCTCGCAAGGCATTAAGTAAAATGCCTGTACCCATATACAGGTACAAAAGCGCACTTATTGCTAAAACAGAGTTTTTTGCCGATGACACCATTGCGCTTGTACGGGTAACGCAAGACGAGATTAACGAGTTTAGCCCACTGTACAACCCACCGGCAATTGTTCAATTTGACATGCTGCAAGTAGCAAACGTTGCGGTTGCGGTTGTTATTAAAACCTACGACGACGGCCGAATCACAGCTGCTATTCGAGCCAACACTGGTTCGCCTGTGGCTGCAGAATTAGCTACGGTGTTTGACGGTGGCGGTCATGCGTATGCAGCAGGCTTTAAGGTGACCGATGGACGCAGTTATGAAGAGATTAAAAATACCTGCGTGAAATCCCTAATAGACTTACTCGAAAAACAACGGAATACATAATGAAACTTTTTAATACACTGACAAGAACTACCGAACAACTAACACCTATTGAACCAAACATAATCAGGCTCTATACCTGTGGTCTTACCGTGTACAGCCAACCACACATCGGCAACTGGGTTGGCTACATATACTGGGATGTGCTTGTACGTGTGCTTGAGGCCGAAGGTAACACCGTACTGCGAACGCAAAATATCACCGATGTTGGCCATCTTACCAGCGACGACGATGCAGGTGAAGACAAAATGGAAAAGGGCGCCCGCCGCGAAGGCATAACAGCCTGGGATGTCGCCAAAAAGTACATAGACATCGCTGACCACGAAGCCTACGGCGTACTACGACTACGCCGCCCAACACAACTGGTACGCGCCACCGACTATATACCACAGCAAATAGCGTTTGCACGGCAACTTGAAGCTAAAGGCTACACGTACCTAATTGATGGCGATGGCATATATTTTGACACGTCTAAACTTACAGATTATGGCAAGTTGGCGCGTCTAGACATAGACGGGCTGCAAGCAGGTGCCCGTGTTTCGGTAGAGGGCAAGCAGAGCCCAACCGATTTTGCGATTTGGAAGTTTTCACCTATTGACTCAAAAAGAGACATGGAGTGGGACAGCCCCTGGGGCGTTGGGTTTCCTGGTTGGCACTTAGAATGCTCTGTTATCGCACTCGAAACACTTGGCGAACAGATAGACATTCATACCGGTGGTATCGACCATATACCCGTACACCACACAAACGAAATTGCTCAAACAGAATCTGTTACTGGCAAACCATTTGCCAGTATGTGGGTTCACAACAACCACATTAAAGTAGACGGCCAAAAAATGTCGAAGTCTCTTAACAACATCTACACCCTACAAGACATACAAGACAAGGGCTTTAGCATTGAGGCGTTTAAGCTACTCGTTGTAAGTAAGCACTACCGAACCGAAGGCAATTTTACCTGGGAAAATGTTACGACAGCACAACACCATCTATTGAACCTTCGTAGCGTAAGCGTACTGCGTCATCAAGCCGATGAAACGGCTGCCCCTAACGAAGGATTTAATGAGTTTAGCCAACAGCTACAAGGCATACTTGCAAACGACCTCGACACAGTTGGCGCTATCGCTTTCATAGACAAACTTATGGGTACTGTAGAAAAAAATGGCGTTTCACCTAGTGACGTAGCTACGTTTGAAGGCATACTTGCCAACATAGACACTTTGCTCGGCATAAACTTGGCACAAGACGCAGACATTTCTGACTCCCTAAAACAGCTGGTTGCAGACCGCTGGCAAGCCAGACAAGCAGGTGACTGGAACAAGGCAGATGCTATCCGTGACGAGCTGAGTAAACATGGTATTGGCGTTCGCGACACTCAAAACAAATCTATCTGGTTCCCGCTGGCTTAGACAATAAGACTTAGGCGGTTTTAGTTTTTGGGCGGGAAAGTACGTCTCTTCGATCGATAAAGTCGAGCACCAATATTCGTATGCACCCCATGACTGGTATGGCAACAATAGCGCCTAGCAGTCCGCCAATGCTACCACCAAGTAAAAGTGCCACAAATACTAGCAGCGGCGACATATTAGTAGTATTGGCCTGAACACGCGGCTGAACAGCATAGTTTTCTATCTGCTGATACAAAATATAGTACCCAAGAATAATCAACGCCGCTGGTAGTGAGGTAAACAGCGCCACAGTTGTCACAATAACTGCACCGATTGTGTGCCCCACCATAGGTATAAGTCCGCAAATAAACACTATGCCAATAAGCGCGAGTGGGTAACTAATGTCAAGAATAAAGAACATGGGCGCAATTAAAAGTGCAGCGACTAAGGCTAAAACTACCTGACCATTTACGTAACCCTGTACGACTTTGTTCATTTCAGCCACTAACTCCTCTACATGCCCTCTGCGCTTTGGCTGTATCATTTGCCGAGATATGCGGGTCCATTTTGGCCCTTCACTCAGCATCATTACAGTTAAGACTATAACGGTAAGTATCGAAATAAGGCTGGACCCTACTTTGCCTACGGTTGTAACAGCTGACGAGCCTATATTGCCAACCCTACTCGATAGTTCCTCTGACAGTGACTCGACTTCGTCTTCAAGATTATTTGTTTGTACAAATCTACCGATAGGGCCTTCGCCCGTTTTTGTACTTTCTACCAAACCAGGGACTTCTTTAATAAAATTAACTGTCTGTTTAGAGAGTGGCGGTAGCACGCTAACCAAAAAGCCCGCAAGCAACCCCACGACTACGGCCATGGTCAGCCCAATAGCAAAAGCACGGTTATCTTTTTTTCGCTTTGGAAGTTTTTTAGCAACCCATTTTATAGGGGCGTTTAGAGCTAGGGCAAAGAAGAACGCGATTCCAATCAGCCCAAGCACATGAGACATTTTTTGCAGCAGCGCAAGCGCCACCACTGCCAGTACAATGATCGCAATAAGCTTAACGATGCTATGCGTCGAAATTGTTACCTGAAAATCTGCGTTGTCCTTTGGAAATAGTCGTGCCATAGGTGTATTATGTCATGAACCTTTAACAGATTGCAAAGCTTCTGAATAAACTGATTCATATAGAGCGCCGATTCGATGTATGTCAAACTGCTTAACATAGTCTTTCTGCAGATCTGCCATTTCAATTCTCTGGTTAGAGTTTTCAAGCCAATAGGCAAGCGCCTTGGCAAAATTTTCAGTATGCCCAGGCGTTATTAAGTTTCTGTCATCGGGCACAACAGATGCGTACCCCGGGTTGTCACCAGCAAGCACTACTCCATTACTGGCTGCAAAGGCTTCTAGTAGACTAATGCCAAAACTTTCTCCGCCTGTACTGGGGAAAACAGCAATATCTGCACTCGCGAGAAGGCGTCCTTTTTCTGTTTCTGGTATAAAGCCGGGGAAAGTTACTATGTCAGTAAGGCCGTATGAAGAAGCGAAACTCTGTAAATCTTCAGCGAGCGCACCTTTGCCAGCGATAACAGCAGTATACTCACCACCGTAAAGCTTATGTTCACTCATATAAGCGAGGGCCTGGAGTAGCTTCATGCTACCCTTACGTTCTACTAGCCTGCCCAAGAACACAATTTTTGGTATAGCATTTGTCGCGCCATTTGCACTAAAATCGGCAACAGTAATCGGGTTGGGTATCACCCGAGAGTGCAAGCCATAGTGCTTTTGGGCATATTTCGCGGCAGGCTTAGACACCGCCACCGAAACTGTTATTGCCGGCGTATACAGCCGTAACCAAGCACCCAGAGCGACATTGCCAGCCCGACCTGCTAGCCCAAATGGCAAAATATGAAACGTAGACACTACAGGTATGCCGCGCCTTTTAGCGGCACGCAACACTTTACCAGCTAGCAATGGGCTAAACGGCGTTTGTACATGAATAATGTCTAACTCAAGGATATCAAGCAGTTTTGTTACTGCATGCCTCGAAACTGGTAACGGGCTAGAAATAACATTGCCGTTAAAAGCAACCTTTACGTTACGGCTAAGACTATGCACGTTTTGCACATCGGTTCGCTTTGATTCACCAACAAGATAGTGCACTTCGTGACCTTGCCGGGCCATATGAGCACCTATTTGTAGCACAAACTGCTGAACTCCGTCTGGTGAATCTAGCGTAGAGTCAAGCAATATACCTATTTTCATGTACTACTTCTTGCGTCTGTGTTTACGAAGCGTTTCAAGATACACCTTTTCGTACTGGTCTACAACTCGTGGGTAATCAAACTGCCGAACATACTTTTTAGCCCATTTCATCCAT
>JBATPG010000091.1:0-2842 GCA_049291335.1 Saccharimonadales bacterium (SeqCode)
GCTTAGACCCTCTGCTGCCACTATTTTGTTCGCAATATATCCTGTTGAATTTGGATAGTCGTACGTTACTGCTACTTCACCGGCATCTACAGTCATACTAAACGTGCTGTAGCTTGCTGCAGCTGGTACTGAATCATTTCTATGCAGTAAAATAACTGAGCCTTCTTGTACGTCTCGGCCTTCTTCGACTCCTTGTAAACTTTGCGTTATCTTAAACAGACCCACAAGTGTGAAGCCCTTTACGCTACGATGCACTGCGTCAATTGCGTCAAGCATGTCTGCGAATGCTGCGCCGCCTAAATATCGTGCATCTCGAATATGCCGTATGTCTTGTATGGTTGCATCGTCTAAATGCACTGCTATTGCTTCAGCAGATGTTGGGTTGCTACTGCGAAGTATTCCGAGTCCTGACATGTATTCTCCTGGTTGTTTCGATTGCATTCTACGCCTAGGAGGCATAAAGATACAAGAGGAGCTAGAACGTTACTGAGTCGTTTGACGTTTTAGGATGGCCCATTCGTGGACATTGTTATATCTGTCTACGTCTGTGTTTGGGCGACGATCGTCACTAATGCCATATATATCTCCACGGGTCACATATAGTATTTTTGGTTCATACAAACTTATAGCTGGGGTATCCGCAACCCAAGCTTTGAGAAACGGCTCATATTTGAGCGCACGCAAATCTGACTCACTTCTGGTTCGACCGGCTTCAAGGGAATCGTCGGCAACCTTTGATTTATATTCAGAAAAGTTAAGCCTATTTTGCAGACGACTATCTGCCTGAGAGCTGTGCCAGTAGGCGTAGACGTCTGGGTCGGCCCCTATAGATACACCGTGCAAGAGTGCGTCGTAGGAGTGTATCTGTAATGTAACCTGGAAGTCTGTGTTTGCTTGTGACACGGGTATCATATCTACGCCTAGTGCCGCCCATTGCTTTTCAAGCGCATTAAGCGTGTAGTCGTTGGCTGGTGATGATTCTGCATACAGTCTAAATGAAAGTGGCAGACCATTTTTATAGCGGACTCCCCCAGCGCCCATGACCCACCCAGACTCATCTAGTAGCTGTCCCGCCTTGGCTATGTCTTGTTGGGGTTGAACATATGCAGGGTTGTAGCCAACTTGCCCACGCAGTATTGGTGAGCGAACAGGAACGATGTCTGAAGAAAGAGCTGAATATATAGCTTGCTTATTTGTTGCATAGTTTAGTGCATTTCGTACTTTAGCATCTGCTAAAATTCCTTCGTTCTTAAGAAATACCATAACAGAAGCCGTCGTACGGAATCGATGGACGGTATTTACATCGTTTTTTTCGATAGGCTCAGGTACTTCCTTGAGACCCGCAACAGAATTTATAGTTTTTTTCCTGTACGCAGCAAGTAGCTGGTCTTCGTTTTCGTAGGTGTGAAGGTTGAATCCGTCTAGCATAGGTCGGCCTTTGTAATAATCTTGGTTTGCTACCATGCTTATTATTCCTGTTGAGCTACCAGTCGCAGTAGCACTGCTAAGCTGTAGCCCCTCCCACTTAAAGGGACCCGCACCCACTGGCTGAGTGGTGTTGAAAGAGCTGGCCCGTAACGCTCCTGGCTCTATGCGACTCACAATATGTTCTGGCAAAATACCGGTAGTAAGACCATGGGGGAAAGATGTTAAGGCGTTCTTAAGTGCAAACTGCACAGTAAAATCATCGATCTTTGACACATCAATCCCCTGCCAGCCGGTGAATTTAGGTGATTTAACTTCTGGGTTTTGTATAAGCTTATAGGTAAAAACGACATCGTCAGCAGTTACACGCACACCATCATGCCAAACTGCGTTTTGCTTTAGCTTCACAGTATAGACACGGCCACTTTCGTCTAGTGAGTAGCTTTCGGCTAAGTCGCCCACTAGTTGGTTGGAATTGTCATAGGTTAAAAGTCCTGCAAAAAGTAGCTTCGAGACAGAGCTGTCAACAGCACCAGTTGCAAATATTGGGTTGGCTCCGCTGTATGTCCCGACCATACCTTCGGTGTAGACACCGCCTTCGGCAGGTGTAGTAGTTTGGTATAACGCAGATAAGTTTAGCGACTGGATAAGGGTCAGCCCAAGCATGAGTACTGCTAGTAAAAGCCATGCGCCAACAAAGCGTCGAGAATCTACAACGCTGTCGAGTCGTGCAATAAAATGTTGTTCAAAATGGTCACCAACGCGTTGAATCTGGGTATTTGCCTGGCGTTGCTGTCGTCGAACTTGTCGACGCAGTCTAAGTCTGTCTGTTCGTGTAAATATAGGCATACGTAAACGTTGGTGCCGGTCCGGTTTAGATCATTACGCCAGCTAAGAGCGACAATATAAAGATAGTCGCAGAAAGAATGGTTAGCTGGTAAATGGTCTTGTCCGTGCCACGACGCTCTGTGTTAATCTCGCCACTACTTCCTAGCCCTGCGCCAAGGCTCGCGCCTCTTGTCTGCACAAGAATGAGCAGTGTCATTAACATCATTGAAACAATTGATACATAGTTATAAATAGTCATTACTTATCCAGTATAGCTGTAACCAGATAATTTACCAAGCCTATCACCATGCCTGTTAGTATGGCAGAGCCGAAGCCCGCAATATGTAGGGGGTCGTACAGCGCGCTAGCTAAATATACCGTTGCGCCGTTAATGAGTATCATAAACAACCCGAGAGTTACTACGATAAATGGCACACTGAGTATAACCAGAAGCGGCTTAATAACAGTGTTTATAATTGCAAGCACAGCCCCGGCACCCAATACAGCCAGAATTTTGTTATCAATACTGACGCTGTCTGCAAACAATCCAGCAGCAATCCATAGCCCCAAAGAGCTTACAACCCAACGC
>JBATPG010000092.1:0-7406 GCA_049291335.1 Saccharimonadales bacterium (SeqCode)
GAGGGAGAAAACTAATGGCTAGTACTAGACAGCTTAAGTCGCGGATTCGGTCTGTTAAGTCTAACAAACAGATTACTAAAGCTATGGAACTGGTTGCTGCTAGTAAGCTTCGCCATGCCCAAGACGCCACCAAGGCTTCTCACCCCTACGCCGACGCTGCCCGCGAGCTTTTAACGCAACTTGGCCAGCTTACCGACGTACAGCGAACACCGTTTTTTGAGCAACGACCGTTAAAACACCGTTTAGTCATACTTATAACAAGTGACCGTGGTTTGGCCGGAGCCTTTAACTCTAACGCAATAAAGCAGTTTGTACATGTTCTGCAACAAGACGAAAAAGCCGGTATAAAAACCAAAGTTCTCTGCGTAGGTAAAAAAGGTGCACAATTTGCAGCAAGAATTAAAGATGTCGAGATTGTTGGTGCCTATCATGGCTTGCCAGATAAGCTTACTGCTGCAGACATGCGTCCGATTTTGGTTAACGCAGTCGACAAGTTTATCGACAACGAAGTACAGGCCGTAGACATTGTAACGACTCGTTTTGTAAACAGTTTTATACAAACGGCCGAACGACTCGAACTACTGCCTGCCACATTTGAAGCAGCAGAGGTTTCTCGTGACATTCAGCTTTCTACATTTGAGCCAAATGTAGAAGAAGTGCTAGAAGGCATCGTTGTTCGCCTGCTAGAAACGCAGTTGTACCAGGCAGTGTTAGACGCACGCGCCAGCGAACACAGCATGCGCCGTGTTGCCATGAAAAACGCTACCGACAATGCTACCGAGCTGGTCGACGACCTGACGCTCGAAATGAACAAAGTTCGACAGTCGGCAATCACCCAAGAACTAAGCGAAATTAGTGCCGGCGTGGAGGCCATGAAATAATGGCACGTCGACATACAGATCTTGACCTTGACACCGATCACGTTGCACAACAGCTCATGGAGTGGCGTGGCCAATATGAGCTTCCTGCTGCACAATATGGCTGGCCCCACGAAGTACCTTTATCTATTTGGAGGGGTAGCATTACGGCTATTGCTACAGAAACCTCGCCAGACGATCCACTTGCTACAATTGATCGGATCAAGAAAGTAATTACGCATGTTGCGTTAGGGGATACGGTTGATGCGACGGAAGTTGCTAAATGTGGGGCCCCGAAACACGTTGATTTATTGCGCAAAACTGTAATACCAGGTGTACTGCAATGGATTAACCGGCACCCCGAACACAGACCGCAACGAATCGAACTACTAACGCCACAAGGAGATATTTCATGACAGTCGACCCAACTATCGGTAAAGAAACTCTAGCAGACAGCAGTGGACAAGCGTTCGTTGTGCCTAAATGGCACTCCGATACCTTCAGCGAACCTACACTTGAATGGAGAAAAGTTTATGGCCATGTGGTGCCAGATGGAATTGACCCAGAGCATGAGCGGCGTAGAGCAGATGCAGTAGAGCGTGCAGCAGAATACATAGTAGAATTACAAGCATTTATAGACGAAAATGGAGGAACACATGAGTAATACAACAGGACAAATAATTCAGGTAGTGGGCGTGGTGGTTGACGCAGAGTTTGAAAAAGAATCATTGCCAGCCATTTACGACGCACTAACCGTACAGCACGGTGACGGCAAAATAGTGCTAGAGGTCGCGCAGCACCTTAGCGAAACCAGCGTTCGCACAATTGCACTTAGTAGTACCGACGGCCTTTCTCGCGGCACCGAAGTGGTAGCAACTGGTGCACCTATTTCTGTACCAGTCGGTGCAGACACGTCTGGTCGCATGTTTAACGTAATTGGCGAGCCTATCGACGGCAAACCGGCGCTAAAAAACGTCAAATTAAGCCCAATTCACCGCCAGCCGCCTGCTTTTACCGAGCAGTTTGGTAAAACTGAAATTCTAGAAACAGGAATTAAGGTTATTGACCTTATTGCACCGATTTCTAAGGGTGGTAAGGTAGGTTTGTTTGGTGGTGCCGGTGTGGGTAAAACCGTGCTCATTCAAGAGCTTATAAACAACATCGCTAAGTTCCACAGTGGAAACTCCGTATTTGCCGGTGTTGGTGAGCGTACCCGTGAAGGTAACGACCTGTACCACGAAATGAAAGATTCTGGCGTGCTCGACAAAACCAGCCTGGTGTTTGGTCAGATGAACGAGCCACCAGGCGCACGTTTGCGTGTTGCCCTAACCGGTCTAACTATGGCCGAAACCTTCCGTGACGAAGGTAAAGACGTGCTGCTTTTTGTTGACAACATCTTCCGCTTTACCCAGGCCGGAGCCGAGGTTTCTGCCCTGCTTGGTCGTTTGCCAAGTGCCGTGGGCTACCAGCCTAACCTGCAACAAGAAATGGGCGCCCTGCAAGAGCGAATTACCAGTACCAAAAAGGGTTCTGTAACCAGCGTGCAGGCTGTGTACGTCCCTGCCGACGACCTTACCGACCCTGCACCTGCAACAACTTTTGCCCACCTTGACTCAACCATTTCGCTTAACCGTGCTCTAACTGAAATCGGTATTTACCCAGCGGTAGACCCGCTAGACAGTAGCTCGACCATACTTGACCCAGAGATTGTTGGCGAAGAGCACTATGCCGTTGCCCGTGAAGTACAGCGAATTTTGCAGCGCTACAAAGACTTGCAAGACATTATTGCAATTATGGGTATGGAAGAGCTTTCGGACGACGACAAACAAACGGTGTCTCGAGCCCGCAAAATTCAGCGATTCTTTAGCCAGCCATTCTTTGTGGCCGAAGGCTTTACTGGCGCACCTGGTAAGTATGTAAAACTAGCCGACACTATTAAGGGCTTTAGGGAAATTCTCGACGGCAAGCACGACGACAAGCCAGAAGGTGCCTTTTACATGAAGGGTGCGATTACCGAAGTTAAGAGCGAAGAAAAGGCTAAATAAATGAAGCTAGAGCTTATTACTCTTGACGGCGTAAAGGTAAACAACGACGTTTACGAAGTGCTTTTGCCTACGCCCGACGGTGTTATAGCCATATTGCCTGGTCACGAACGCATTGTGACCTTGGCTGTTAACGGAACCTTAGCTGTTCGTCACAAAAAAGGCGACCTAGACTCGCAAATAGAATATTTTGCTACCTACGGCGGTGTTGCCGAGGTTTCGCCAACGCGCATACGCATATTGGTAGACGAAGCCGACACAGCCGACGAAATTATTGCCGAAGAAGCCGAAAAAGCCCTACGACAAGCCGAAGTGCTCAAAGCTGGCGCTAAAGACCAAATGGAGCTTGCAAAAGCTCAGGCAGAGATTGACCGTCACGCCGTACGGCTAAAGGTCGCCGGCCTCCGCCGCCACAAACGCTAAACTATTGTAGCGTTACCAAAAAACCGCGCACACTGCGCGGTTTTTTGGCGGTCATCAGTACCGACTATTTCAATGCTTGTAAAGCGGCTCGTGGGTCACCACGCCAGCCCATTGCTAGATTTCGTGGGTCTAGCTTGCCAGTAAGTTCTGGGTTCTTGTCGCCTGCCGCAAGTACAGCACGGACTGCCGTAGACTCAAGAATAATAGAACGCACTAAAAGTTCGGGGTTCAAGTCATACTCTTTGAACTTTTCTAGTAGATCACGTACGATCACCGTCACGTCTGCACGGTACACCGGTGTGCCTATGTTTGCAGCCTTTTTAGAACTACCCACTTCGTTCATGCTAAAGCTGATCAAAAGGCCGCTTTCTGTTGCGGGAGCATGGGGACCCTGTAAAATCATAATTTCCGCGCCCTTGTCTGAAAGGCCTAAGAAGCCCGGGCGGTCTAGTGCAAAACTACTACCCAACCCATTTGTGCCTTTTGCCAAAAATATACCATGTGATTCCCTTAAGTTATGAAGACCAAAGTCACTACCGAACATCTCTTTTTGGTCGTCAACGGCAACATTAAAAATTAGCGCATGTTCATCGCTGGTCAATAAGTCAGAAACTGCGCCAACGCCCATGCAGTATTTGCAGCCATGCCCCCCTGCTCCGTGTGTACAGAACGTCCCATCAGCGTTTTCGTTGGCTTCGTCTGAATGTAGGATATAGTTTACGTTTACTCCACTATCCGAGGTGTTAGAATATCGTAGAAGCTTACCTAATACACCGTCAAATCCACCCACTTTAGCTATAAAGTCTTCGCCATACTGAGCTATGCCGGTAATGAGCACGTTCTTGGCTGCTCCAGGGGCACCCCCGTATATGCTTGCATAAGATTCTAGGGGAGACAGTACTTCAGGATTGGATTTCTGTAGCTCTGCTGCGGATTGAGCGGTTGGAAATCGGTCGTCAGTGCAACCGCCAAAGACAGGCTTAGTCTGAGGGACCCAGATTGGTTCGTATTTCGCTACGGTTTCTTGTGATAATCGGCCGTGGGTAGTAACCATACCTTCTCCTTGTAAATGTAAAAGACTCACGCTGCCTAGAGGCCGCAATGGGTCGTGTTGTTTGGGGTTCTCAAAACTAGTCATCAGTGTTTCTGGTTTAACCATAATTTCAATAAAAAAACAGCGCTCTGGCTGTGATCCTAAAGCATTCTAGCGACGTTGAGTTTAAATGTCAAATATTGTATAATGATAATAATTAGTTTCTAATATGACAGCATTACCTCCTCGACACGAAACCGAACCTAGCCTTCCAAATTTGGAAAGCTTATTCCCCTTACCAGCAAACACAATTACAGAAGTCAGAAATCGCTTGTTGCGAGTGACAGATGACGACATTAACAGTTTTGTAGGGGTTCGCAGAGATGGCAGGCCTGACGATGTCACCACGACACTATTAAACACCGGATTTGCGCAGTGGCATATTGAACATGGAGACTTTTCTGGAGAAAGATCAGTGCTAATGTATAGTGCAGGAAAGCTATATGGTGCTCAGATGGCTCTTGAACGGTACAGCCAAATTACAGGACAACCCCTACTCGCGGATGATGGAGATGCATATGAAGTGGCAAAGTTCAGCGTGTACGAGAGCTATCGTGGACTTGAGGCTCCAACTCAATGGGAACAAGACTTTAAGCGAGAGCAGCGTGTAACCGGTGGCAAAACCCTTGCTATTTTAAATGCAGCCCTACATGATCACACACTAAAGCAGTTCGAGGCGATGTATGGCGATGCTATACCAGAGGAAGAAGCACTCGAAACATTTTACACTGGGTTACTCGATGCTTCTATTTTTATGCAGGCATATGCGCTATATCGAGACAGCAATGTGCTATTACCCGTTTTGCAGTATGGGCTGCATCAAACTCCCGAAATCCCTTCAATTGTCACAGAAATACATGCAGATATGCGCAATAAGTCGCTATTTGGCGTAGAAATTCAACTAGAAAGTGATAACGACAACCTTAAGCAGGTGTTGGAAAATGTTGACCCTAAGCCTGAAGAAATAAAATCGCATATAACAATACGCAAAGACAAGATGTATGTTTTTGACACAGCGCCAGTACTGACTCAGACCGGTCCAAACAACTTTACTTTCGACGAGCGGGTATTAGCCGTTAGTGAGGCTCTTATTCCTAAAGATTTAAGAATACGGCGTGCCCTTGGCTATGGCGCAGTAGGTGGTTCCGCGACTTTGCTACCAGATATCTTTGGATCACAGTCTATCCCATGGGTTACGGTAGCGTCCATGGTTATTGCTGGTGCGGGAGTTGCGTCAATAGCTTGGAATACTCTACCGGCAAGAGTTCCGAAGCGCGTTATTACTCGGTCGTTGTGGAGCGAAAAAGGCTATACACCCAATCATGAAGGCGTTGGCCACACCTCTTTACAAATATTCAGCTAACAGGTACGCTTGTAGTATCACAAATAAAGTGGAGGATTTCTATGTTTCGTAAAAACACACTGGCCATGCTAGTGAGTGAATTTTTGGGTACGGCGCTTTTGTCGTTTGTAGTACTCAGTATGCTTCGCTCGCAAGGTGGTACATTTAATACTGCTATAGCTGCAGGTTTACTACTTGCTGTTATGGTAATGGCTATTGGTGCCATTTCTGGTGCTGTGCTTAACCCAGCGGTTACGCTTGGTCTATGGTCTGTACGCAAGCTAAAGACTGTTCAGGCGTTGTCGTACATTGTTGCGCAATTTGCCGGTGCAGCTGCAGCATGGTACATGTTTGTATACTTTACCAAAATCGACACAGGTACTATTAACCACGAAGGTTTCACGACATTCACCTCACGCGTATTCACCGCTGAGTTGCTTGGTACGTTTGTATTTACCTTTGCAATTGCCGCAGCACTATACCAACGCTTTAGCGGTGGCCTAAAAGCCTTTGTTATTGGTGGTGGTTTAGCACTCGGTATTATTGTTGCAAGTATTGCGTCTGCAGGTGCTGTTAACCCAGCTGTTGCTTTTGCAATTCAGCAGTGGAACCTATGGAGCTACATGGTTGCTCCAGTACTCGGTGCCCTACTTGGTTTTAACCTTTACAACCTATTGTTTGTAGAGACTGAAATCGCTGAAGTTGCTGAGGCACGCGCCGAAGCTGCAACTCGCAAAACTAGCGAAAACAAGGTTGCAAAAGTTGTCGAAAAGCCAGCTCGCGCAACAACCAAAAAAGCTGCTGTCAAAAAGCCAGCTGTTAAGAAAACTACCGCTAGGAAGACTACAAAATAATACGTCTTTAGGTACATAAAAAACCGCCGGTTATACGGCGGTTTTTTATTTGAAGTACGTAGACACTACTCGCTAACAAGATCTTTTTCGAACTGTCGCATGCCAGCTGCACTAGTAGCATATGTTGAAATATCTGGCAGGTTCACTGCCTGAATGTGTTGCCACACGGCAAGTACTAATTTTTTAAAATGAGCATATTCTTCGGGCTTAAAATCTAGTTTAAGCGGAGGTGCGCATTCACCACTTGGTAACGGTTCTATGAACTCAAGCTCTGCACTTTCGACGCTGTAGTCTCGGTATGTGCGTGATGTCTCAATCAGCAGTACGTAAAAATATAGCTGTTGTTTGTAGTTTAAGTACTTTGTGGTGCTCCCCCATTTGGTGCTGGGTGTGCCACTTTTAAAGTCAATAATTTTGACGGTTTTATTGGTTTTATTGATTTCGAGACGGTCAATTTTACCTGTGAGTATGGCGTCACCCAGTGTACAGCCTTCGCGACGAAAATCTATCTCTACTCCTGCCGGTGCTTCTAACTGTTTGCCGCGAGATTGTATGTAGGTTGTTAGGGCGCTGCGCCCACGGTTGTTATATAGTTCTTTGTCGGCTTCTGACATAAATCCACGAGCCATGCGCGCCTCAAATACTTTAACAGCACCAGCCACACCAAAAGGCGTGCCTGCTTGAGATTGCTTTTGGTATTGTTCTAGCGCTCGGTGCAGCGCGTCGCCGTACACGCTGTCTGGCGTTGGGGCCTCTGGGAACCGCAGCAGTGTCCCAAGCAAAAAGGCATAGGGC
>JBATPG010000093.1:0-1811 GCA_049291335.1 Saccharimonadales bacterium (SeqCode)
AAACTCTCGCTTTGGGTAGTAAAGGGTTGCTAGAATAACTCATACCGGCTGTTCTCCTGTTTAGTTTAAGCACTTACAGTGTAAAACAGTCGGTCTTTATGTGTTGCGTAGGTCCTGAGCCATTACGCAGATATTGACATTTTTTATATTATTTTGTATAATATTTTAATGACAACCGAGCATCTAACTCCTAAAAAGCTCTTTCTAATTGAAAATGATTCAAAAATCTACACGAATGCAATTATCTTACTTGGATTTTATGGATTTGCTGTAGACCATCATACTGATTCTCATGAGGCAGTTCGTTTTCTTGAGGAATCTTGCAAAGAACGTACTGAGAGCCCATACGATGTTTATGTTCTTGACGGGAACACCACACCAGGAAATAAAAAAGGTGAAGATGGCAAAATGGTTTATGACTGGCTGGAAGCACGAGGGTTTGAAGACAGAGTAGTTGGCTTTTCATCATTGCCTTTCGGCGATGTAATTGGTCGTTATTTCCCTAGAGAACGAGATGTTTCTTTCAAAAACATTGGTCAGTTAGCTCTTGTTTCACAAAGAGTAGCAAAACTTATTTAGAAGTATTTACTAGTCTGTTATTTCTTGAGAGCAACAACGTGGTGAGCAGCTAGGCGAATATGTTTGGCGTCTAGGCCAAAGTGCTTAAGTAGTTCTTCGCCGTCGCCTGATTCGCCGTAGCGGTCTTGCATGCCCAAACGCTTTAGTGGCACTGGGTGGTTTTCGGCAGTTAGTTCGGCAATTGCCCCGCCAAGCCCACCAATAATTTGGGCTTCTTCTATTGTTACCACGCAGCCTGTCTTGCGAATGCTTTTTAAAATAGTTTCGCTGTCGAGTGGCTTAATGGTTGGCACATGGACAACTTCGGCATCTATGCCGTCGGCGTATAGTTTTTCGGCAGCTAGCAGCGCGTGATACGTCATGGTTCCCGTGGCAACAATTGTCACGTCTTTGCCTTCTGCAAACACATAGGACTTGCCTATTTCAAACGGTGTTTCGGGTGTCGTAAAAACTGGCGTATTTTCGCGGGCTACGCGCATATAGTTTGGCCGAGCGTCCTTCGCCATGGCCAACGTCATTTTCTCTGCTTCTACTGCGTCACAGGGCGCCATTACAACCATGCCAGGCATAGCTCGCATAATTGCTATGTCTTCTAGCATTTGGTGGGTGGCACCGTCTGGACCAGTGTATAAGCCTGCGTGAGCACCAATAATTTTTACTGGTACTTCGTTTATGCAGGCAGTGGTTTTAATTTGCTCCCAGTTTCGCCCTGGGCTAAATGCAGCATAGCTAGAGGTAAATGGTATTTTGCCTGCAAGCGCTAGGCCTGCAGCTACAGTAACAAGGTTTTGCTCGCCTATACCGACCTGCACAAACCGGTCAGGAAAAGCAGTGGCAAAGGCATCCATTTTAACTGATCCTGTTAAGTCGGCACACAGCGCAACGACATTTTCGTCTAACTCACCTGCTTTTTTGAGCCCTCGCCCAAAGCCAGACCGCGTCGCGTCTTTTTCTAGCTCTTTTGTAACATCCAAAATAATCTTATTCATTGCTAATCAATTAACCAACTTCCCACTACTACAAGTGTTACCGCCAATCCAACTAAGCCAACCAAAGATGACATCAAAGTCATTCGAGACGTGTTGCCTTCTTTATAATACACAACAGAAAGTGGCAGTATTAGTATAGTTGCGCCAATGGCTCCAATCACGCCAAAGAATACGCCTAGAATTGACATACCAAATGCGCCTGCTCCCAGGGCCTGTTGCGCTTCGTTAGAGGTGGAGTCAAGC
>JBATPG010000094.1:0-2359 GCA_049291335.1 Saccharimonadales bacterium (SeqCode)
CCCTACGAGGGAGTGGCGCCGGTCAGTGCGCTGACCGGGACCGGTCGTGAGGTCGGTGCTGGTCGAGGTGGTGCTGGCGTCGGGAAGCTCTGGCCTGGCGTCACCTGCCCGTAGCGGCCGACGAGTCCCGAATAGTCCTCTGATCGCGACAGGCCAAGGTTCTCGGTGTCCCACAGCATGCCGTCGCGCTCGGTCATCACCTGGTAGGAGTCCACGCGAGCATCCCGGTAGAGCTGGAAGAGCGCGCGGTCCAAGACATCCACCGGGTCGGCGTGTGCCGTCACCTGGAGGGTGCCGAAGATGGTCGAGGGGTACCCAAACCGGGCCGGGGAGAAGGACAGCTCGGTCGACACGACCCCCGGGAGTGTGCCGACAGCGGCGCTTGCGGCGGCTGCGTCAGCGGCCGTCTGGGAGGCAGAGATCGGCCCTGACGTGCTGGGGCTCGGCTTAGACGGCTCGGTCACGATGCACCCTCCGAGAGCCACTGCGCAGGAGACGACCACAGCAGCCGATCGACGGAATGAGCGACACCGGGTCATCCGCTGATCTGCCATCGGGTCACCGTCCCTTCACCATGCAGGAATGGGTCGATCGTCGTGCGCAGACCGGCCACGTTTGGGTCGCTCGATGAGTCAATGAGCTCACCAGTGTCTTCGTATCGCACGGTGCTGTGCGCATCTGCAGGGGTAGGGGCTTGCTGAGTGCTGCGCGTGATCGCTTGCGCGTCGGCTTCGGCCTTGACGGTCACCCAGTTGCTCTTGGCAGGGTTGTCACGTCCGTCGAGCATGGGCACAGGGTCCTGAGTGTGCTCCACCGACAGGACCGACACCGAGTCGGGGATGTCGATCCGCGCGATCGGCGATCCTCCGGTCACCACCGCGGTGACCGTGAAGCGTTCGAGGAAGGCAGGATCGGCGGCGAAGCTCGCAGCCGCGATGCCACCCTGGCTGTGCCCCGTCAGCATGACCGGATCGCCGGGCTGGATGCCGGCAGCCGACATCGCCTTGGCCACCTGACGCTGAAGCGCGGTCTGTTGCTCTTGCGTCATGAGATGGACATCGCTCGTGAGGTCGACCGGATTGCTCGTCCGGGTCGGGCTCCAGTCCTGGGTGCCGGGGATTTGCACCACCCACCGGGAGGTGCCGTCGGCATTCTTGATCTCGACGATCTGGATCTGGCCTTCGGCGCCTTGACGACCGAGTGAGGATTGCTGCGCGAAGATGTCCTCGATGCCGCGAGGCGCGAAGGCATCTTTGGGTCGACGAGATCACCGACGATGTGCATCGCTCGGCGGATCGCCGCCGAATACTCTGCGAGACGCTCTCGATACCGATCCCCGGCTCGGCCGTGCCAGTGGACGCCCTCTCCTCGGCGGACGGTGAGCGCCTGCGACTCGGTGGACTCGGCCACGTGGCGGAGGCGACGTGCCTCGTCCCTGATCTCGTCCGGGTCACCACCGATCGTCATGCGGCCCACCCTAGGCGCGCGCAACACCTCACGCCTGAGTACGCGCACCCAATAATTCGCCACGCACCAACCGCTCCCGGTGTCACCGAGGTCGCTAGGACCAGCGGTGTCGGTTGGGTAAGCGCTGGCTTCGCAGGCCTTGGGGTCGATCGGCCGGGTCCCCGCCCGAGAGTTCGCTGGCCGTGTCGCGAAGGTCATCCTCGCCGAGCGTAATGTCCCTGCGGGCAGGCGGCGTCGCGCGAGATCGTCCGCGTCACAAGATGGAGCAGTTCGACCGTCATCGCTGGCACTTCGCTCTGTCCGAACTCCTGGTGCCTGGAAGACAATCCGGAGGCGGCCCATTCGCCGCGTCGGCTTACTCCCAGTCAAGCTTGCCAATCTGCACTTGGCCCGGGAGCTCCAGCGACGCGACCCGCCCGGTCGGGACCGTCGCAGCCAAGAAGTGGCTGGCCAAGATCGGCCTCGGCTGACGGCCCCGCAACGGGCGCGCACCGGCCCCACACATGACGGCGGCACGGCATACCACGCAGGTATGCCGTGCCGCGCACGTCGCGCCGGATCGGGCTGACCCCTCCTGGGCACCTCGTCCGAGGTCTCGGCCCGAACCGACGCGACGGGTCTAGGAGGCCGGAACCGGCGCTGGCGCTTCGGTCGTCGCCGCACCCGGCTCCTGGCCGCGGCGCACCGCGGCGAGCAGCATCTGGGCGACATCGACGACCTCGACCGCACCTTCGGCGACCTTGGACTCCTCGACGAGCTTGTTAACACCGTCGCTGAGCATGACCTTACAGAAGGGGCAGCCGACCGCAATACGGGCGGCCCCCGTCTCGACCGCCTCGGTGGCCCGATTGACATTGATCCGGGTGCCCAGGCGCTCCTCCATCCACATCCG
>JBATPG010000095.1:0-4462 GCA_049291335.1 Saccharimonadales bacterium (SeqCode)
TTTCTAGGGAGTAGGACCCACTGGCTTGTTCGGTGGGGATTGTTTGGTTGAGCGCAATATTTGTAAAGTCCCAATAACATTCGGTATTGGCACTAACAGTTGCACTAAGCAGATTTATTGAGTCTGCAGCACCTTCGTTGAAACTTGTTGTGCTACCGATGTTGAGTCCAGTCGTACTACATTTTGCCATGGGAGTTATAGTCGCCGCAGCAGTGTCTACGGTCAATCGACCAGCAAGAACATCGGTGTCTCCACCATCCTCGCATCCCGAAGGAGCACCCGACAGGTCGTTGTAGTCATATAAATGCGTATTGCCACTTGTGTGCCAGGCAGCCGAGGCGCCATTTGTAGCGGCGAGCGACATGGTCCACCCTGCTGTTCCCGACATATTACTTACCCGTATTTTTTGCGAAGCAGTACTGAGTGTCCCTGTTGTTTGCTTGCAAGTAAAGTCCATAGTTTGTGCGGTTAAGCCAAAGTCGCTCGATGGCGCTGGCGCACCACCTGAATCAACGATGTCTACGTCTAGCGTACCAGTTGGCTCTATCCGCCAGGCGGCAAATCTATAGGTGCCGCCGTTTGCATTTGTGGCGGTGCTGGTGCCCAGGGTTGCGCCACTAGCTGTAATGTCTGTAATAGTGTTGGCAGCGTTCGCCGCGTTTAAAAACGACTGGCTGTTGGCGCCTGCTAGGGTTGAGGGCCGTTGTGCGCCTGCTACATTCGTGGAGCGTTTTATCCATACTAAGTCGGTCCAAAACGGTATGGGTGCGGTATTGCCAGAAATGCCGTTGCCCGTGTACGACCCAACGTCAAAGTTGCGCCCTTCTTTAAAGGCAAACCATCGGTACAGCGACGCGTTTGTGTTTACAGCGGCATTGTTGCCAACTTGAAAACCATTTGTAGTAAACGCTGTAATATTGGTTGTTGCGTCTGCTGTTGCGGTAAAAAGACTGCTGTTGCTGCCGGTATGCGCACTTGTTCTAAAAGTAGCCGCCGTTGTACTGTTTCGTTTTATAACGACAAAATCGGGTTGAAATGGCAAGTCGTCTATAGTTCTGCCAGTTAGGCCATTGCCGTGGTACACACCCGTTGCAAAGTCGGCCGAACCACTATTTGTTACGTTTTGATACGCGTTGTCAAAAGCCTGCCAATGGTAGACGCTGCCGTTGGTGTTCACTGTTGCCCCGGTGCCCAAACTAAAACCGTCCGTATCAAGCGATGTAACCCCGCCTGCAAAGTCTGCAGTAGCGCTTGCAAGGTACATTGTTGCATCCCCTACGCTATGATTAGTTCTCATGACAGCAAAATTCGCCGCAGAATCTTTTATTAGCACCACATCGGGCTTAAATCCTAGCCCAGTTATGGACCGTGCCGCACCATTTCCGGTGTAGCTGCCCTGCGCCATTTCGAATGTACCACTAGAATTGCTAGGTGCACCTTCTCCGCCTAAGGCAAACCAGTACACTGTTACACCAGTCTGGTTTGCGTTTACCCCGGTACCAACTTGAAATCCATCACCAAGCATGGCCTCTATCGTGTTGGTGGTATCTGCAATGGCGTCGCCTACGTAACTTGTTTGGTCGCCAAAGTGTTTTTTGGTAGAAAGCACAGCGCGGCGGTTGTTTGCTGTGGCGCTAGAACTGTTTTTAACCAGTACCATGCTAGGCATAAATCCTAAGCCGGTTATTTGCCGTGCGTCTACGGCGTTGCCTGTATAGGTCCCCTGTGCAAATGTTGTTGCGTTGGCCCGAAACGCCATGTAGTTGTACGTGGCGGCGTTTACGTTGTCGGTTGCCCCTACGGTGAAGCTGGTTGCCGCAAACGATCTAATGTAGTTGCCTGCTGTGTCTGCGGCGGTGCTCGTAAAAAATTCGGTTCGGTTTGCGGGCATGGCTGTGGTACGAAAATGAGCCCCCACGTTGGTCGACCGCTTTGCTAGTACCATGTCTGGCTGAAAACCTGTGGTAAGCGTTCGGGTGGCCGCGCCGTTACCAGTGTACGTACCTACACAGAAATACCCGGTGCCTGTACAGTCTGAACCGCCAATAGCCGTCCACCTGTACAGCACATTTGCGGTGTTTACATTGGCCAGGGTACCCACTGTAAAGCCGTCGGTGGTTATTGTAATATTGGTGGCGGTGTTGTCTGCAGTGGCACTAAAAAACGCCGTTGCGTTTGCCGGCATGGCACTGGTTTTAAAAACTGCTACGCCAGCGGCCGTAGAGGCCTTTATAATTACCGCATCTGGTTGAAAGCCAAGGCCACTAATAGTTTTACTTGCTCCACTTCCAAGGTACGCACCGGATTTAATGGAAAAATTTGCCGCGCTGGCATGCTCAAACATCCAAAGATTGCTGCCAATAACAAGAGCCAACATACATAGCACCGACCTAACGAGCGGTTTGCGTACGACAAGCGCTTTTGTTTTGAACAAATATCCCCCTTTTTACTCGCCTACGAAGCATGAGCAATTTAGTAAAATTTTACCATTTTATATGGTGTTACGTAAATGCTTTCAAGGGGATTCCATTTGACACGTGCTTCCCTGGCGCCCTGTTTAAGTTTGCGCCAAAGGTTTTTGTGGTTCTCTAGACCTACATACGCTGTATGCAGATAGCATTTGTGATGAATAAATTGCTAAAACTGAGTCAGTAGACTCATGAACCGTTTCGTTCGCGGTGCAAGCAGCCAGCCCAGCAACAAGGTCTTCGCATGCCAGATGTCATTTTAGAAAGACCTACGCTTATGCGGCGCTTGCGAGTTTCGTCTTTTTTAGCGTTTTCTACCCAGCAAATCCATTCGTTTCGCGCAAGCGGTGTTATATCTTGCCATAGTGCCAGCACTTTTGGCGAACCCAAAATGGCCTTTTCAAAATCTGCAGGCATTTTGTGCACTGTGCCATCTGCTAAAGCTACCTTTGTCATAGGGAAAGTATAGCAGAATGCATATAGTTCAACAGAGTTGCAAGCATATGCCAAGACGCGAGTCGAACCTAATTGTCTTTAAGATGTTAAAGTGGCGGCAAATATTTGCCATGCCAGAAGTGACTTGGCAGTAAAGCTTAAAACTATGTAGGCTTTTTCGCCTCGCAAATAGTTGGCCCACTTGCCTTGTGCCTGGTACTGTTTGTACTGAACGTACGCAAAGCAGTTAAAGAACACAAATAGCGAAATAACTATGCCGTACACAAAGCCAGGGGCGCTCGTCCCTGCTGGTCCACCTGGCGTTAGCAGCTGAATAAGTATGATGAGCCACGGTATTATTCCCGCAATACACCCGAAAATAAACGGTAGCCACTGGCCGTCACCTGGTTTAGCATATTTTTCTTGTAGCCAGCCAAACAAAATCATAGAAACATTTACGCCAAGTATTGCGAGCAGTGCGGCGTAGTCGCTAATGCCGTTTAACTGTGCAATTAAGAAAATCATTACCGAAGAGCTAATCGAGTACTCTACCCAACGAAAAATGTTTATATTTTGTTTTAGCCCTGCTGCGTACCTCGGGAAAAACTTTTTAGAGGCTACCAAGAAATGGAAGAAGGCAGATAGCCCCAAGAATGATGCAATTGTGTAGCTAACGTTGTTACTAAAAAGCAGCACTGGGTCAGTAAATGTTGAACCGGGAGGCCCTGTCATGTACGTTGCGGTTACCGGTAGTGAGAAGTTATTTGACAGTGCCAACACGGCAATCATAGAAGTAAGATGTAAGAGCCCGGCAAAGACGTTCCAGTTTCGTAGCGGTTTAATGAGTGCGTCTGTAATTTTAGTCATATTCAAATAGTACCATGTTTTTGAACTTCTTTTGTAAGGGCATTGCACGGAGCATGTTGGTACACTAACAGCATGATTCAAATAGGTAGCGAAGTTGGATGGCTATGGATGGGCAGCCTGACTACGGGTGTAGTTCAAGAAATCCATCAAAGTAGGCACGAAATAGTCTCTAAAGGTAAACGTATTGTGCGAAACGGCACCCCAGAAGACCCTACCCTGGTTATTATGCATTCTAACGGATCGCTGGTCCTAAAACTTTCTCACGAAGTGCAAGACCTGAATGACCTGACTTAGCCTACTTGTACCGCGTTATTTCGAATTCAATCGATTCGAAAATAGGCATTAACTCGCTCAGAGAGCCAACCAGGTAGGCAGGTTTTGCATGTTGAAGATCTTCTTCTGTGCCGAACCCGTGTGTTAGTGCAATTGTACAAAACGCGTCGGCGTTATTACCTGTTTCAATATCCACAACCGTGTCGCCTACCATTATTGCTTCTTGGGGTGTAACTCCGCACTCTTTTGCGGCTAGTAAAAATCCTTCGGCATCTGGCTTTGGACGTAGAATACGCTCGTGGTGTACGACACTTGAAAAATACTGACTCCAGTTATGGTGGTCGAGTATGTTTTGAATTTTGTGCCCTCCGCTTGTGAGTATCGCTAACTGCAAGCCCATATCCCTTAATTCACTCAGC
>JBATPG010000096.1:0-2416 GCA_049291335.1 Saccharimonadales bacterium (SeqCode)
GTATGTACGTCCTATTGATATATAACAAGTATGCATATGAGAGCCCTCAAATAGCTGATGCTTTTCGCGATTTATATAAATTACTTGCTAAAGGTCTTCGGCGTAGCCCCAACTGTAGTGAACTTCCAAAACTAGCAAATTACATTGGTGCAACTGAAGAAAAGTTACAGTAAAAAGAAGCCCAGACTTCAAAATGTTCCTATACAGTCACACCTGAGGTACAATAGCCTGGTATGAATAACTCTCTAATAGTACTTGCGTTTGTTGGTATGCCCGGCGCCGGTAAGGGCCTTTGTGTTGAGTATCTTGAACAAAAAGGTTGGCCCAGTGTCTACCTGGGCGGTATTACGGTAGACGAAGTAAAAGCTCGTGGGCTTGAGGTTAACGAAATAAACGAAAAAATGGTCCGCGAAGAGCTACGCGCAAGCGGTGGCATGGGTGTCATGGCAACGCGAACTATCCCTAAAATCGACAAACTTGCCGACGAGGGCAATGCAGTAGTTGTTGCCGACGGCATTTATAGCTGGACCGAGTACAAACTTTTTAAAGAAAAATATGGCGACAACGCAGTAATTATTGCCGTTGTTGCACCACGAAGACTCCGTCACGGACGCCTTGCCCATCGCCCGGTGCGACCCCTTACACCCGAGCAAGTGACATCACGCGAATACGCCGAAATTGAAAACACAGAAAAAGGTGGCCCCATTGCTAACGCCGACTTCACTGTGCTAAACAACGGTGACCGCGAACAAACGTATGCCCAGCTCGAGCACATTCTCGACGAGCTACACCTACCATAACGCTACAAAACCTCTGTAGTAGCAAAATGCACGTATAGCCGTACATGATTATCCGCTTTTGGTTAGCGGCTAGAGCCTCAGGTATACTTTGCTAAATGACAGCGACAGCCTATAGACCCACACAGGAATTCAGCCCAGAGCTTGCGCCAGACTCACTAAATGGAGTTAGCCTGTTTGTAGACCCCTTAGTAGTTGCTGAATCCTTCAGCGCGTGGAGAGATGTACTACATGATGAAAGCGAATATGTATGGGAAGTGCTTCACGCTGCAGAAAAATCCGGGGCCAACATAGTAGATGCTTCATCAACTGCTTTTGCGCCCGACCCAGAAAATACGTATATGTTTGCATGTATTAACGCTGGTGCGCCAAAACAAGACGAACTACAAGTTATAGAAGACGTAGGTATCCGCCGACCACGCACCTTGCCCCTTTCGGACTTACTACATAACGATGGCATGGAGATGCCTTTCGTTTTTGCCAATACTCGTCGTGATGGGGGTGTCGAAAAATACCTTGTAGAAACCGACGAACAGTTTGCTGTAGTAGAGCGCTTTGCCAGTGAACTGCTTACTACAAGACGTAGCAACTATGAACTACGTGAATTTATAGCAACACCAAGCAACAGATACACGTCGTATAGGATACTCGTAGACGGCGGCGGCAATGTGCTGGCATCTGGGCTATTGTATTCAGGGCAAACATCATACTGCAACAAATCAATTATTGGCCCAGTAGGCGACCCGCAAGATAGGTTTGGCATACGTAGCAACATGTTCACTCCATTTACTGACATACGCTCAAATCTTAATACAGGTGGCGAGGTCATCCCCTTAATGGGTCAATATGCACAACCACCCAAGAGCCGCCACGAAACCCAGATACTGGAGGCTCATGGCATTGACGCGAGCCAACCCGAAACACCAGCAGATGTGCTACAACAAGCGCGCATTATTGGTGAACTGGTTTGCAAACGTGCTGGTTTGATCCTGGGTGTCGACTTTTTGGCCGATGCAGACAATAATAACGAGCCCGTATTTCTAGAATTCAACGGCTGGCCAGGCGCAAAAACCTACCATGCGTGCCACTACAAAGAAGCTGACTATTCGCTTATGAGGTTTCGCCCCATGATGTTTGCCGCCGGGCTAGCGTTGCTTGCTCTACGAAGAAACGGCTAACAGATGCTAAAAAGGTGACGCAGAGTCATACACCCTAGTACGCAGCACAAATAAACGGCTTAAAAATATGGGAACAAATAGCCACACGACCATGAGTAAGTATGCCATTATGCCTATTGGAATGTAGCCATAGGCAAACATTTCACCAAATTGCATGTCTACCCAGGGCAAGACAAACCACACTGTGCCCACAAGCCAAGCTACTAGTCCAAACAGTGCGATTGAGCGCAGCAAGAAACGCAAAAACTTCTCTAGCTTCTCTGATCGGCCTTCAACAGGTCGAACGTACTCGCTAAAGGTTACGTCTGACGCATAGGCATGAATAATCATCCCCAGCCCTGCCACAATTGCGTATCCAACAATCCCCACAAGCATCCAGAACACAAATACCCCACTTCCATTCACAACTGGGTTGTCGAGGTACTGCGCCAAAGAAGACAC
>JBATPG010000097.1:0-3374 GCA_049291335.1 Saccharimonadales bacterium (SeqCode)
ATGGCACCAGTGGAAGTCTGCAAGCGGGCTTGGAAGTTGAGGTTGTCGCTGGTGGCTGCATACGCGGTGGGTACGTGCGTACCTACGCGCGTAAGGAAAAACAGGGGTAGAGCTAGCAAGATTAGGGCCATTGAAACGCGGGAAGTACGAGCAAACCAGCCACTGGGGGTGGGTACGACAAATTCCCTCACCTTTGGGGGTGTGAGGGGTACAGCGGTATGGTACGCGATTTTTGCGTTTCTACTCTTTGGTAGGTTCATATTTTGTTTAGGTATTGGGTTTTGTTTTGAGTATTTGTTTTTTCTTATACTCAATAAGATTTTCTCACAGATGCACATAAGAGACTAGCTATAAAAAGATTAAAATTTGTTCAATCAAAAATGTTTTATGTAGTAAGTTTTATAACGTTTAATGTTATTATAATTACTACACTTACCTAATTTAGCCTGTTAATACTCCCAAGAAGTCATAAATATTCAGGAAAAAGTTGCTATATTTGTTGTTATAAATACGTTAATATTTTACTAAAGTATATACTATTTATAGTTATCCACACCCCTATGTAAACCAGCAGTTAGTTGCTTATGTTTTACCTGCATTATAAAAACTAGCCCCGCAAGTGGGCTAGTTTTTATGACCAAGTACAGTGCTATAACTAAGCTAGAACAAAGTCGTCGCTTTGTATCATACGGCGTATGCGAAGTTGCTTACGTCGCTCATATCCCGAAAGATGTGAGAGCATTCTGTCTTGTTGACGTCTACGTGGTTTACTCATTTTTGTTTTTGATCTTTTTTTAATTTTTGTAGATCTGGGTAGAAGTATAAGCGGAACGAGGTAGCTTGTAAAGACTTTTTGAATACATTTTTGTAAAAGCTGTGTAAAACTCTATCGTAGAGACTGAACGTAATCAACCCAAGAGACAGCATCTAGAGGTTCTGTACTCTGTATAAATATTAGTAGCTGTCGGTGTAAAACAACAGCACGCTGTGATGTTTTTGCATCTGATAGCGTTAGGTACATCGTGCCATTTGTGGTGTCAAAATCCTCTAGTGCGCCCACTGACTTTGCAAGCTCTTTACCCTTTTCTGGGTTGTCTCGAACGGTGTCGGGTAAAGGTTGTTCTGAGACGGTAATGTTTGCACTTTTGTAGCGATCGTTAAAGGTATAAAAGCCCTTGCTTGAGTCGTATCGCTCGTTTGATACATTTCTAGCCTCTTCTGGTTTAAGCTCGGCAAAAGACTTTGGGATGTTTTCAAGGCCACCTCCGGCCGAAGAACCGGTAGATGAACTGTCACTCGAATTAATGATTTTAGGCGTTAAAAACATCACTCCGACAATAAGCACCAGTCCGAGGCCGATTGCCCCACGCCTAATAAACAGTTTGGACGGGCGCCACTGTATAGTATTTTTAAAAGAAATATGGGGCAACTGAATCGAAACTGCAATTTCTTTACGGTTAGACGGCTTCTGCGTAGCTTTCTCGGGCTGCTTGGCTGCAAGCGGCTGCTTGCTAAGAAAGTCGTGCATTCTTTGGTCTTGAACCGCTTGGTGGCCAACAATAAGAGGCTTAGGGCCTTTGTTGGTCTCCCCAGGGCTTGGCCTAGTAGACTGCGGTTGGCCAGGAAACGTGTTCGGAAAATATGGCCGAGGCGCAGACCTAGCAGCTTGTTTGTTTACTTTCTTCGGTTGAGCAGACGAATTGTCAGAAAGCCAATCGGCCCATACCGACTGATCCATCGACTCATGATTATTTTTGAAGGGGTTGTTCATACTGTAGCTCCTGGCCTCTCAATCATACCGTATAAAGACCTAGAACGGCGTATCTAGTGGTTGCTGAAGCCCACCGTTAAAAGTCTTGCCATGCAGCAATCGCTTACTAGGGTCTGCGGTGTAAAACAGGCTCACATCATCTAGAGTAGGACCACGAGACACATCTTCAGGGTAACCGAACGTTTGAGACGCATCGATACTTATGTAGAAATAAAAGTACCTCGCACAGTTAATGTTGCCACCCGTACTATCTTTTGGCGTGTACGTTGCTGGACTCGCGAGAGTCACTGCACCATAGTTGGTGTCTTGGCCCCACGTTGTCATTTGGGACATGGTAGGTGCCGTACCACAGTCTTCGTTAGGGTTTGTAAGAGCGTCTAGGTCATGCATACTGCGGTAGCGCAACTGCCACCTTGCGCCAATGGAGTTGTCTAGCCCGTTCATGAGCCATTTTGTGGGAAACACGTCACTGTCGGTGTCTATCATTCTAGAATACGTCGCTACTTGCGGCTGTGACTTTAACACCGCATAAGAATGCCTCGGGGGCGACAACGTATATGCCTGTGCAACTGCTATGGTTTTGGTGGTGTTTACCACGAGGTGAGTAGCATCTGTAACAGATACAACTTGCGCAGTCGAGGCATCTGCATAGGTTATTGTTGCTCCGATATAGTTGTCAGTCCATGTCGTGCCGACTCCTGTAACAGTAGTGCTAGCTTGCGTAATTGTACCCGTAGTGTAGTTGCCTGCTTGTGGTGAAGTACAGCCGCCCCCCATAACGTACATTTTTCCACCTGTGTACGTAGTAGCGGCGCCGTATCGCCCGCCCTTAAAATTAACATTTGTTTGCGACCATTCACCAACGCCTGTCGGGTTGTTGCCCGTTGCAATTGTGGTATTTGCGCTGACTGGCGCTATTACTGTCTGTGGTGCGCAAGTACTGGTAGCAGAACGACCGCCCACAACATAAATGTAGCCGTTAGCCGCAAAGGCGTCTGCCTGGCTTATCTGGCCAGGTAGTCTAGTGGTAAATGTCCAGGCGTCTATAGTTCCGTCTGTATTGATCTGGGTAAATTGTGCGTCACTGAGGTAGTTTCCTGTGGTGTTTGTGCCACCAAACAAGTACAGGTTATTTGCATAAGCCGTAACGGCACCCCCATACCGTGCTACATCTGGAACATCTGCATCCGAAACCCAGCTGTCTGCCGCTATATTTCCACCAGAGTTTAGCTGAGGACTAATATATACCGTATTCGTTACGGCTGCCGCCCCGTCTAGGCCACCGACAACATAAATTCGGTTGTTCCACACGGTCGCTCCAAACTTAGTGCGTGCCTGTGCTGCTTGCCCGGCTGTATCACCTATTCCACCACTGGCAGTACTCCACGCTGCACTAATGTTACCACTGCTAAATGTACCCGCGTAGTACACTGCAGAATGTTCGGTAGTTGCAGTGTCTTCTTGCCCTCCAAGGTAATACAAATTGCCACCAGCTACCTCTAACTGCCCCCATGCCCTGTCTGCCGGGAGTACATTTGAGGCGCTAGCCCATGTACCCACAGAACCATCGGTGGCGCTTATTGCAGCGTACTGAACGTTGTTA
>JBATPG010000098.1:0-12481 GCA_049291335.1 Saccharimonadales bacterium (SeqCode)
AAGTTGACTAAAAGCAGTGTATGTGTTATTATCTAAACAAGATATACTTCATTCTATACATTAAGAACAATCAGCGTCAAAGGATAGAAAAAATGCCAGGACAAAAATCAATTCGAGAATATTTTGAAGGTAATAGCCCAGGGTTTGACGGTGGCTGGGGTGATATCGCCGACCCAGCAGAAGCAAATGACCCGTATGGACATGGTGAGTATACTTCAGTTATTCCAGGCGATCGCGCAACGGCACCAGATCCATTTCACGACGCAGACATGGCACGTAGGGCAGCGGAGCTTGCCGCGACACACAACAGTGAACCGCCCGAGCAGCTGGGACGCGTAGTACTTGAAGCGAACATTGTTGGTGATAGGACCAGACCTGAAAGTGTGGCTAGGAGTCATGAACGTATAAGCAGTGCCGAATACAGACGTGCTGCCGGCCTGCCAGATATCGGAAAATAGTCCCTTTGAGGCTTAAAGGAATAATGTAAACGCTCTGAATAGGGCCTGGACTTTGATCTCTCTAGACCATACCCAACAGGACATATTGCGTTAGCGTGCCGTATCTGTTAGAATAAAGTAGTAAATTATTAAGCAGGTGCGAGTAATTATCCTCTCATACGTTTCCTTGTAGGGGCGTACGGGTGACTCGACCGAAGAGAAAGGATTACTACTATGGCTACTCAGGTAGACATTAAACAACTATTAGAAGCGGGCGCACACTTTGGTCACAAGACCGAGCGATGGCACCCAAAAATGGCTCAGTACATTCACAGCAAGCGCGGTGGCAGTCACATCATAGATTTGACGAAAACTGTCAACAAGCTCGAAGAAGCCCTAAGCGTCATAGAAGACGTTGCAAGCAAGCAAAAGCAAGTGCTTTTTGTTGGCACCAAGCGCCAAGCATCTGACATCGTTCGCAAACTAGCAGAACAAACTGGCCAACCATATGTTTCAGAGCGATGGCTCGGCGGCATGCTTACCAACTGGAACACCATTGGTGCGCAGATTAAGCACCTTGTTGATCTAGAAGGCAAAATGGCAAGCGGTGAACTTGCAAGCAAGTACAACAAGCTTGAAATTCAGCGGTACCAAGAAGAAATCGATGCTATGAACGTGCTGTACGGCGGCATCAAAGAACTGCACGCTCGACCAGGCGTAGTCGTAATTTTTGACATTGTGAGCGATCAAAACGCACTAAAAGAAGCAAAGAAGCTAAAACTTCCTGTTATTGCACTCGTAGACACCAACGCAGACCCAACCGATGTTGACTACCCAATTCCTTGTAACGACGACGCTATTAAGGCGTTGCAGCTTATGGCAGACTACTTTGCAAGTGCCGTTGAAACGGGCAAAGCAAAAGTAAAAGCCCCAGAAAAAGCAGCCGACAAAGAAGAAAAGTAAGCAACCTAGAACCAGAACTTTAGAATAAAGGAGAATGTAACTATGGCAGTATCTATCGAAGATATTAAGCGCTTGCGCGAGCTAACTGGTGTTGGCATGACCGACGCAAAGCAGGCTCTTGACGCAGCAAACGGCGACTTTGACGCAGCTCTAAAAGAAATGCGCCAAAAAGGTATGACTAAGGCAGAGAAACGCGGTGAGCGCGAAGCTCGTGCTGGAGTCGTAGGCACCTACAACCACGACAACCGCATTGGTGTACTGGTAGAAGTTAACAGCGAAACTGACTTTGTAGCTCGCAACGAAATCTTTACCAACCTGGTTAAAGACATTGCTATGCACATTGCTGCTAGTAGCCCTGTGTACGTACAGGCAGACGACATTTCTAGCGAAGAAAAAGAAGCCAAAAAACAAGAACTTCTTGCTGGCGACGCGCTAAAAGGTAAGCCTGCAGAAATGGCCGAAAAAATTGTAGAAGGCCAACTTAACAAGTACTTTGCAGAGCGTTGTTTGTTAGACCAACCATTTGTAAAAAACCCAGACATTACCGTTGGGCAGCATGTAAAAGAACACATCGCTAAACTTGGCGAAAACATTGTCGTACGACAGTTTAGCCGTATCGCCCTCGGCGAGAAATAGCGAGAAATAGCGAAAACTCCTAGAGCCAGACGCTAAAAGACTCCAAAAATACCCCCGTTGGTCTGAATGGGGGTATTATGTTGCATTATTATAACTTTTATGCTATAATGTACTTCTAACATTAACCACATAAAGTCATTTACTATTTGCCTATGTCTAGCAGTCAGCACCACAACGATATCCCGTATTACTCAGCAAATTACCCATTGCCTACAGAGCTGGAAGTCGAGCCTAGGGCGTTTCTTTGGGCGCGACGAGCTGTGGCTGCTGGCGCTGTAGTTTTAGCCGTTTTCGGTGTGAGTAAAGCAGGAGATATCGTCGAGGCTGCTGATATTGCGCTTAACGGCGCCTCTATTGAGAGGTGTCTCGACAAGCCACTTGCCGCCGATGACATACCAAAGTACCCAACTAGCCCAGAATATAAACCACCTAACATACCGCCTGTACCTGAAAGGTCTGAATACTCAAGTTACGAAGCATACAACAAGGCCATCGACGATTATTTTAAAAGCGTAGACGATGCTTTGGCATACAAATCGCCCGAAGAAATCGCACATGAGAAGGCGCTTGCAAGCTATAACGCCCAGATGTCGCCTCCCGAAATAAAACTAAAGCGTGACGTATATGGTGTAGAGGGCCAGCCAGTATGGTTGTATGATATCCAGCCTAAAGTAGAGGCTGCAACCGTTATCGTTGAAACCGGCGACGGACATGGCACCGGCTTTGCTGTGCGCGATGAAACAAGTGGCGATATATTTGTCGTTACTGCGGCGCACGTTGTTGGCACTGATGGCATGAAGCAGATTAGTATAACAAAGCCCGATGCTACCGAAGCGACCGTGACGGGAGGTTGTTTGATTTACGACGAAGGTGATATGGGTAATGCAAGGTTTGCGGATTTCGAAACAGACTCTGTTGTTGAGGCGGATGTTGCTGTCTTGCGTGTGAATGACGCAACAGGCCTACAGCCGTTAACTATCACCGGCCAGAGCCCTAAGCGAGGAGATTGGGTCGGCCTGGTCAATCACCAAGGTTACGCACCAAACATTGACTACCCTAGTTCGTATAACGGGCTCGTGGTACGTTCTTGGACGAGCAAAAAATCATACGACATATTGACTGGATTCGGCTCTGTAAATACCAATTCCGATGCAATGTTTGGTGGTGCTAGTGGCGGTCCAGTTGTTAATAAAGATGGTGGAGTCGTTGGTTTAAGCTATACAGCGCTGAAAGAAGAATATTATAATGGTGCAGACGATTTAGGGTATCAGGGCATTGTGATGTCGGAGGAAGACGCAGACGCCCTGAAGCTAAGAGAGGGTGGAGTCATGAAAACGAGCGTTATCCTTGAAGCGATTAAATCATTATCTGCTCGCCCAGACATAGTGCTCAAACAATAAAAACAGTCTTTTGCCGTACGCATAAAAAATCTTGCTATACTGAAAGTTAGAAAAAGGAGAAGTGATGAACCCACAACAAGTTGTTGAAGATGCCAAGAAAAAGTTTGAAAGCGCAGTACAACACTACCAAGACCAACTAAAGGCTTTACGGACAGGCCGAGCAAACGCCGCCATGCTCGAGGGCATAATGATAGATGCCTATGGGCAGATGACGCCGCTAAATCAGGTCGCCAACGTGTCTGCACCAGAAGCGCAGTTGTTGCAAATAACGCCCTTTGACCCAAACAACCTGCAGGCTATAGCCAGCGCCATACGCGACAACCCAGCGCTGGGTCTAAACCCAAGTGACGACGGTCGTATAGTACGCGTGCCTATTCCTGCACTAACTGAAGAGCGTCGCCGAGACATTGTTAAACAGCTTGGTAGCAAGCAAGAAGACGCCATGATAGCCATTCGCAACATTCGCCACGACGCAATCGATACAATTGATGCTGCTAAAAAAGACAAGCAGATAGGCGAGGACGATGCAAAGCGCCTAACCACTCAGGTCGAAGACGCCATGCAAAAAACACGCTCAGAAATAGAAGCGCACTCTAAGGCCAAAGAAGCCGACATAATGAAGGTGTAAAAGCAGTTACTATTAGCGGATAAACCCTGGTATACTTGTAACAATATATGGGTACAGCACTGTTCATCATTGGCATTATTTTATTCATCGGGCTGGTGATTGTTCACGAGCTTGGTCACTTTTTGGTGGCAAAGCGCAACGGGGTAGAGCCTGAAGAATTCGGCGTATTTTTCCCGCCTCGTATCTGGAAAAAGAAGATGAAGGGTGGCTGGGTACTTAGTATTAATGCCTTGCCACTTGGTGGTTTTGTAAAACTGAAGGGCGAACATGATTCTGACACCGAAAAAGGTTCATTTGGCGCCGCCAGCGACTGGGTTAAAGCAAAAATTATGCTTGCAGGTGTCGGGCTTAACTTACTAACAGCCTACCTATTATTTATGATTTTAGCCTGGGTAGGTATACCAAACATACCCGCTCTCATTGACAACCAATTTACAGTAAAGAGTGACACTTCTGTGGTGTCGGCAAGTGCGCTTGCTGGGTACGTAGAAGAAGGGTCTCCTGCCGCTAAGGCAGGCTTACAGCGCCTAGATGACATTAAAAAAATATCAAATGGCGACAAAACGGTTGTTATTGGTGAAGTGCCACTAAGCGAAGCAACAAAGCAGTTTGCTGGCCAAACGGCAGTGCTTTCGTATGAGCGCCAGGGAGCAGAGCGTACGACAAAGGTTACGTTGCTCGACACAATAACTGTAGAAGCAAGCCGAAAAACGGATAGCCCTAAAGGCTATTTGGGTATTGTACCGTTTGAATACCAAATACAACGCTCAACATGGTCTGCACCCGTTGTTGCTGCTGGCCTAACGGTGCAAATGACAAAATTGACGTTGGCTGGACTATGGAATGCCGTGCAGGGGCTTGGCGGTATTATTGCTGGTGTCGTTACTGGCAACACAGAGGCGCGCCAAAGTGCCCAAACTGAAGCCAGCAGTCAAGTATCTGGTCCAATCGGTATATTTATGGTGCTTAAAGAAATGGGCTCTCTCGGCGTACCTTTTATGCTGTTCGTAATAGCAATTATTTCGCTTACGTTGGCTATTATGAACGTGCTGCCCATACCGGCACTCGATGGGGGCAGGCTATACATGATGCTCGCCAGTAGGCTCACAAAAGCAAAGCGCCTAACACCAAGCATGGAAGAATCCATAGTTGGCTGGAGCTTTATTGGGCTACTAGCATTGATTGTGCTAATAACATTTGTTGATGTTAAACGATTCTTCTAGCGCAACTACAACTAAGCGGCGCTTAACGCGCGCATCATTTTTTAGTGTGTTTGGCAGAATACTTTTTGCACTGGCCGTATTTGTAGTTTCACAAATTGTTGCAGCAATTTTAGTGGTAGCAATTGGTACAGCTACAAACTTGGTTCAGGGAGACGTAGACACGTGGCTCAATGACTCTGTGGGGGCGCAGTTTGCCTATATTTTAGTCGCCGAAACTCTGGTAGTCGTGGCCATTGTGCTTTTTTTGCGGCATAAAAAAGAGTCACTTAGCTCTATAGGTGTAACACCGTTTCGCTCAAAATTTCTCCCTTACGCAGCAATAGGGTACGGGGCGTACTTTGGTATATATATTTTAGTCGCAACACTTATCTATACATTTGTGCCGGGTATAGATGTCGACCAAGAGCAACAGGTGGGCTTTGAAGGCGCAACAGGGGCGCTCGAATTAGGTCTAACTTTTGCGAGCCTTGTCATTATTCCACCGCTAGTCGAGGAGTTCTTGTTTAGGGGATTTTTATTCTCGGCCGTGCGAAAGTATTTTTCGCTTGTTACGACAACCATTGTGGTAAGTATTCTTTTTGCGTTAGGCCACTTGCAGTTTGGCAACGGAGCTCCATTGCTATGGATTGCGGCCATTGATACTTTTGTGTTGTCGGTAATTCTATGTGTACTGCGTGAAAAAACAGGAAGCATATGGTCGGGTGTGATAATTCACGCACTAAAAAACGGCGTGGCCTTTACGGCGCTTTTCTTGGTCACCACATAAATATAGGGTAAAATCAGACAATACAAAGGGGTTAACTATGAAGATTTCACAGCTTTTCACGCGCACTAGCAAAACAGCACCAGCAGATGAAGTTGCCAAAAACGCGCAACTGCTTATTCGTGCCGGGTATGTTTATAAGGTTATGGCAGGCGTGTATGCCTACACCCCACTTGGCCTTCGGGTTCTTGAAAACATAAAGCAAATTGTACGACAAGAAATGAACGCTGCTGGTGGGCAAGAACTTATTATGACCAACCTACAGCGAAAAGAAACATGGGAAATAACAGGACGTTGGGACGAAAAAGTTGTAGATGTATGGTTTAAAACCAAACTACAAGACGACACCGAGCTTGGGCTAGCATGGAGTCATGAAGAAGCCATTATGGAAATGATGCAACAGTTTGTAAAAAGCTATAAAGACTTGCCTCAAAGTGTGTATCAGTTTCAGACAAAGCTACGAAACGAGCTTCGTGCCAAAAGTGGCATAATGCGTGGAGGAGAATTTGTTATGAAAGACATGTACAGCCTGCATGCCACCGAAGAAGACTGCAACCAGTACCACGAGACCGTCATAGAGGCCTACAAGCGCTGCTATGAGCGGTTTGGCATTGGAGACAGTACATTTATGACCTTTGCGAGTGGCGGAGCATTTACGCAGTTTAGTCACGAGTTTTAAACAATTTGCGAAGCTGGTGAAGACACACTGTATACCGATGCCGGACATACCATTGCCGTAAACGAAGAAGTGCTTGACGAAGCCACCAAAGAGCTTGGCATAGACAAATCAACGCTTAACCCCGTAACAACAGCAGAAGTAGGCAACATATTTAAGTTTGGTACCGAAAAATCTGAGGCGATGGGCATTTATTTTACCGACGAAGAGGGCCAACAAAAGCCAATTTACCTGGCTAGTTATGGCATAGGTATTACCAGAGTCATGGGAGTGATAGTAGAGAAATTTGCAGACGAGAAGGGTATTGTGTGGCCAGAAAGCGTTGCACCGTTTAGGGTGTACTTGGCCCGCCTTGGCAACGACGCAGAAACCGTAAAAGAAGCCGACACTTTGTACGAAAGACTACAGTCAGACGGTGTATCTGTGCTATATGATGATAGTGATAAACGCCCAGGAGAAAAATTTGCCGACGCAGATTTGCTCGGAATACCTCACAGAATAGTCGTTAGTTCTAGGACAATAGAAGCAGGAAACTACGAATACAAAGGACGTAGTCAAAGCGAAGCCACTCATATATCGTACGATGAGCTACAAAAAAGATTGACTAACCCAAACTAACGCGCAATACTATACTGACCTCAAACGAACATTAGAAGAATTAACACGTTGCTGGCAGGGCCAATAGAGAGACCTACAACATGCCATTTCACAAGGAGACATTATGAAAAAATTTCACTTAACACAATCTGGAATCGACGAATTTACCGCAGAAAAAGAGGCGTTAAAAATTAGACGTCTTGAAACTGCCGAAGCAATAAAAACCGCCCGCGAAATGGGTGACCTCAGCGAAAACGCCGAATACCAGTCCGCCAGGCAAGACCAAGAGCGCATAGAGGGCCGACTAGACGAAATCGAACACATTTTGGCAAACGTAGAGCTTATAACTGTGTCAAACAAGAAGCAAGTTGGACTTGGGTCTACTGTTACTCTTAAAGACGACAAGGGCAAAGAACTTGTCGTACAGGTTGTAGGCACTATAGAGGCCGACCCAACAGCGCAGAAAATTTCTGACGAATCGCCAATTGGCCAGGCGCTGCTTGGTAAAAAAGAAGGTGACAACGTAGAAATTGTTCGTCCAAATGGCGCTACTAGCTACATTGTTCACGGTATCAACTAGTCCCGTTACTCGTTTCATATTTTTATAGGTTAAACAGGGTGTGTTACCTGATATACTGTACGTACAATGGCAACACTCAAAGATTATAGGGACGAGCGACTCCGCAAACTAAACGAGCTTAAAGAGCTTGGCGTTGTGCTGTACCCGCCTAAAACATACCGTACACATACGGCAAAAGCATTTCACGGCGACTTTACCAAGCTAGAAGGGCAAGAAGTTACCGTTGTTGGTCGTGTTATTTCAATTCGTAAATTTGGCAAAATAGCCTTTGTTGTTATTGCAGACCAAACAGGTGAGGCGCAGCTTATCTGGCGCCGCGACGAAGCCGCTACAGCCGACAGGCAAAACAGCGAGCTGCTGCAATCAGAAATAGGCTTACTCGACACCGGCGATTTTGTACAAGCAACAGGTCAGGTTATAAAATCTCAAACAGGCGAAGAGTCTGTCGAAGTCTCAAGCCTAAAATTGCTGACAAAAAGTCTGCGGCCAACACCATCTAAAATTGATGGGTTTACCAACAAAGAAGAGCGCTTTAGACGCCGTTATGTAGACATACAGGTAAATGAAGATGTTCGCGAACGGTTTATTCGCCGTAGCAAGTTTTGGCGTGCTACGCGTGAACTGTTGCAAGAAGAGGGTTTTATCGAAATTAACAATCCAGTACTCGAAAGTATTGCGGGCGGTGCCGACGCTAACCCATTTGTAACGCACATGGACGCGCTCGACCAAGATTTTTACTTGCGTATTTCACACGAGTTGCCACTTAAGCGACTACTTGTTGCCGGCTACGAAAAAGTTTTCGACATAGGTCCCCGTTTTAGAAACGAAAACTACAGCGACGAGCACTTGCCAGAGCACATTGCCATGGAATGGTACTGGGCCTATGCTGATTGGGACCAGGGCATGGAATTTACTGAGCGCATGATACGCGCCGTGTGCGACAGTACCTGGGGCACGCGTAAGTTTACCTTGGCAAACGGCCAAAGTGTAGATTTTGGTGCCGACAACACACATTTCCCCAAAATTAGTTTTGTAGCAATTCTTAAAGAAACCTACGGACTTGATGTATTCGATTCGCCTATGGAAGACATTCGGGCAAAATTAAAAGAGCTAAAACTTGAGGTAGAAAAAACCGACAACCGAATCCGTTCAATCGACAAACTCTGGAAAAACATTCGCAAAGACCTGGCAGGGCCAGCGTTCTTGGTAGACATCCCCACCTATATGCAGCCACTTGCTAAGGTGCAGCCAGAAAACCATCAACTGACAGAGCAATTCAATTTGGTGTTCGGTGGCAGTGAAATGTGTAAAGCGTTTAGCGAGCTAAACGACCCCATAGACCAGTACCAGAGGTTTTTAGAGCAACAACAGCTGCGTGACGCCGGCGACGACGAGGCACAAATGATGGACATAGACTTTGTAGAGGCCCTAGAGTACGGTATGCCACCGGCTTGTGGCTTTGGTTGGAGCGAACGAGTGTTTTGGTCGCTAGAAGGCGTGACGGCCCGCGAAGGCGTGCCTTTTCCGCAGTTACGCAACGACATCGACGCCACCACCAAGGCAACCTATCCGGAGCTGTTTAAGTAACTATGCAAATGGACGACGTCCAGTTCTCGGCATTAGTAGAAAGGGCGTTTGACTCTTTGCCGCCGACCCACCGAGACGCGGTAAAGAACGTAGCAATAGTTATTGCAGATGAGCCAACCGAGGAACAGCGCATAGAACTTGCACTACACTGTAACCAGACGTTACTGGGACTGTACACAGGAGTGCCGTTGCCACAACGCCAGGGTAGAATGGACTTGCCACCAGACGTTATTACAATATTTAAGCTACCGCTATTAGCTATGTCAGCTAACGAAAAACAGCTGTACGAAGAAGTGCGCCACACCTTGTGGCACGAAGTCGCGCACTATTTTGGTCTCAATCACGATAGAATTCACGAGCTGGAGCAGGCTTAGATGAAAGCCGTCATTTTTGACTTTGACGGGACAATTGCCGATAGTTTGCCGGGTATTGTGAACCTATATGAATCTGTTCGAAAGAAAGGTCACAAACACACTAGTGCAGATATTGAAAAAATGCGTAATTTGTCGATGTATCAAATAGCATTGGCGATGAAAGTGCCCAAATGGAAAATACTTTTTTTGGCACTTCGTGGGCGTCGCTTATTTAGAAAACACATGCGGACTATAAGAGTTTATCCTGGTATGGCAGATCTTATCGCTGAGCTAAAATCCAAGGATTTTACTTTGTTTGTTGTTAGCGCGAACAGTAAACAGAATGTTACAAATTATCTTACCAAACATAATCTTATTAATTTCTTTGACGGAGTGTATGGCGGGGCAAACTTTTTAGGTAAATCTAAAACCATGCGTAAAGCTTTGTCCGAAAACAATATGACAAAAGAAGATGTTTGGTGTGTTGGTGATGAGCGCGTAGATATATATTCGGCGCGGAAGGCAGGGCTAAAGATTATTTCGGTATCTTGGGGGTATAGTAGCCGTGATGGCTTGCAGGCCCTCGGGCCAGATGCCATAGTTGACACCATGCCGGAGCTTAGAAAAATACTTCTAGGTTAAATATTAGAGCTACGTAACTGAACAAGGCTGTTACAATTATAGCAATGAGTTATTACCGAGAGCGATCACTACCGTATAGTCCTGGCCAAACAAAGCCCTTTAAGGTTAGCCGCAGCAAAATAGAGCTTTTTACCCAGTGTCCACGCTGTTTTTGGTTAGATGTTCGGCACAAAATTACCCGCCCTAACAGTCCGCCGTTTAACATCAACAAAACCATCGACGAACTGTATAAAAAAGAGTTCGACGTACATCGCAAGGCTGGTACGCCTCACCCCATAATGGTAGAGCATAAACTAGACCTTAAGCCCTATGCCCACGAAAAAATGGAAGAATGGCGTCACAACTTTACCGGCGTACACACGTTGCACAAGCCAACCAACCTGCATGTGTTTGGCGCGGTAGACGACGTATGGGTAAACGAGGCGGGCGAGTTGATTGTTGTCGACTATAAGGCAACGTCTAAAACAAGCGAAGTAAGCCTCGACAGTGACTGGCAGATTAGCTATAAACGACAAATGGAAGTTTACCAATGGTTGCTGCGCCAAAACGATTTTCGGGTTAGCGACACCGGCTATTTTGTATATACCAATGCCCGTGTAGATTTAGACAGCTTTAACGACAGTCTACAGTTCCGCACCAAACTTATTCCATATACAGGCAAAGACGCCTGGGTAGATAAAACGTTGCTTGCCATGAAAGAGTGCATGGAGGGTGACATCCCGCCCGTTGGCGTCAGTATCATGGGTGGACCCTGCGAGCATTGTTCCTATGCCCGTTCTCGTACAGAACTAACTCTTGACGCGCTTCAAAAAAAGAAGCCATAGTTTCTAGAGAGCTACACATATTTGAACAGCGCTTAACTCTTGTTGCACAACTCTGTATACTAAAAGCATGCTAGATATACAGGTTATTAGAGACAATCCTGATAAAGTCAGGGAAAAAAGTAAACAAAAAGGGTACGACATTGATGTCGATGCTATTTTGCGTTTAGATACAGACCGAAGGTCAAAACTAACGCAAATTGAAGAGTTACGCGCAAAACGCAACGAGCTAAATTCACAAATGAAAGGCCAAAAGCCAAGCGACGAGCAAATAGAACAGGGGAAGCAACTTCGCGAACAAGTGTCTGCGCTAGAAGAGGCCTTGCGTGCGTTAGATGAAGAGTATTGGCCAGTACTCAAGGCAGTGCCAAACATGCCACTAGACACTGTGCCTGTTGGTTTCACAGAAGAAGAGAACGTCGTTGTAAAGGTGGTCGGCGAACAGCCCGACTTTGGTTTTACTCCTAAAAATCACTGGGAAATCGCCGAAGCCAAAGGTTGGCTCGACAAAGAACGTGCCGCTAAAATTGCAGGTAACAGATTTGTGTACCTAAAAGGTGACCTAGTTTTAATGGAATTTGCGTTGTGGCAATTTGGCTTAACTACCCTCACGAACCAGGCGCTACTACAAGATATTATCAACGAAAATGGTCTTGAGGGTGTCAGTGCTCAACCGTTTACGCCCGTATTGCCTCCAGCCATGGCTCGCACCGAAGTTTTTCAGGCTACGGGGCGCTTAAACAAAGAAGAGCAAACCTACAAAATAGAAGATGAAGATTTGTGGCTAAACGCCAGCGCCGAGCACACACTATCGCCCATGTACATGGATGAAATACTCGCAGAAAAGGATTTGCCAATACGACTAGTTGGGTACACGACCGCTTTTAGGCGAGAAGCCGGCACCTACGGTAAAGACACCGAGGGATTTTTGCGATTGCACCAGTTTAACAAGCTTGAAATGGAAAGTTTCACCACCAAAGAAACTTCGCTTAACGAGCACCTGTTTATGGTTGCCATCCAAGAGTACCTAATGAAGCAACTTGGCTTGCCCTATCGAGTGCTTGAAAAATGTACAGCAGACATCGGAAGGCCAAATGCCAAGGGTGTAGATATCGATGTGTGGCTACCTGGTCAAAGCCAGTACCGAGAAACTCACACGGCTGATTACATAACAG
>JBATPG010000099.1:0-6240 GCA_049291335.1 Saccharimonadales bacterium (SeqCode)
CGTTTCCTAAAAACGTTCCATTTCTGTCTGATAGTGAGCTACCAAGCATTAGTGTGCTAGTGCCTGCTCGAAACGAAACAGATGCATTGCTACAGTGCCTAAACTCGCTTACTGCGTCAACCTACCCGAAAATGGAGGTGATTGTTCTTGATGATTGCTCTTCTAACCCACGAACAGCAGACATTATTAAGCAATATGCGCACGACGGTGTTAGGTTTATACGAGGCACTCAGCCACAAGACCACTGGTTGGCAAAGAATCACGCTTATAATCAGCTTGTCGAAAACTCTAATGGTGAATATTTAGTGTTTTGTGGAGTTGATGTCCAAATGGCACCCGATGCACTTCGTAGACTCGTGTCTTTCGCTGTAACCAACAAAAGAGACATGGTGAGTGTTATGCCACAACGACACGCAGACGCGCGTCGTGGCCTAGCCATACTACAAAGCATGCGCTACTACTGGGAACTGGCGTTTCCAAGGCGACTATTTAAGCGCCCACCAGTGCTAAGCACTACCTGGCTTGTTAAGCGAGATGCCCTAGAGTCCTACGGGGGGCTGGCATCTGTTGCGCAAGCCATTACGCCAGAAGCCTATTTTGCTAAAAAGGCCGTGATTGCCAACGCCTACTCGTTTATACGCAGTGACGAAGATCTTGTGTTACTTAGTACCAAAACACACGACGAGCAGTACGCTACTACGGTTCGCATTCGCTACCCTCAAATTCACCGACGCCTTGAACTAGTTTGCTTGGTTACATTGTTCCAACTCGCCGTGTTCATTGGGCCGTTTATCGGCTTGGCGCTGGTGCAGCTTACCCCAAGCCCACTTATGTACAGTCTTACGTGGCTGGTATGCATTGCTTCTTTAACAGCAACCTATATGATAGCTTCGGTTTACACTCGGCTTTCTGAACCACTTATAGGCCTTATGGCACCATTTTTTGGGTATGTCACAGACATAGGCATGTTGCATATAAGCATGTTTAAATACGAGTTTAGCAACGTCTACTGGAAGGGCCGCAATGTGTGCGTGCCCGTTATGCACGTCATACCACGGCTACCCAAACTTCCAGACTAGTTTTTTATATCGGCAGATAAGTTTGGAATTTTAATTATAAAAACAGATCCTTTGTCGAGCTCGCTTTCAACGCTTATTTGTGCATGAATAAGTCGTGCTAGCTTCATGGTGACGTATAGCCCAAGGCCAGTACCACTATTAGCCCGGGTACGAAAGTCTTCAGACCTAAAAAACTTGTCAAAGACACGCTCTTTGTCTGCTTTGCTTATGCCGATACCTGTGTCTGAAACCATAAACACCACACCTTTTTTGTCTGGTTTTGCGCTAATAACAACGCTGCCCTTTTCGGTGTATTTAATCGAGTTTGTAATAAAGTTTTGCAGTATTTCCCGTACGTACAGTTTGCTGGACTGCAGCGTTTCTAGGTGGGGGTTGAGGTCTAGACGGAGCGCTAGGCCTTTAGCCGTAGCTTCTGGTGTATATGATTTTAGCAATTCTTGGCAAAGCTCATTCGCGTTTATAGGCTCTACATCAACCTGCAAAACACCTCGTTCTGCACGACTTAACGTCGAAAGGTCGTTTATCATGCCCGCCAAAAACAGCACTTGTTGGTGAGCTACGCGCAAGGACTCCTTAATAGTTGCGGGGTCGCTACCCTTCTCGTTCATAAACTCGGCATTGCTGATGTTGCCCTCGGCTATAGCAATGGGCGTGCGCAGTTCGTGGCTTACGACACTAATAAATTCGTCGCGTTCTTCTTCGAGGGATTTTTCTCGTGTGATGTCGCGCAGCAAAATAACATACCCTTTGTCGCCTTCTTCACCATAGCCCAGCCGTACGGGTGCAATAGATATGTACATGTTTGCCTTGCTGCCATCGTCGTAGTGCAACAGTTTATCTCGCGTTGCAGTAGAAATTTTACTTTGGGCAATGGTAGCATCGATATCAACAGGCTGACCATTGGCGTCATATAGCTTTAGAATGTTTCCAATTTTACGCCCAGTTATGTTGCCGTTAACATCGAGAATGTTAAGAGCGGCACCGTTGCACATAACAACCTTAAGGTTGTCGTCTATGGCAATAACGCCGTCTCCCATGCTTCCGATGAGGCTAGTTAGCCGTTCGTGCTCTAGGCGGGCCGATTCGGGTTGTTGTGCGCTATGTGTTCCACCCATTTGCTATAAGTATGCCACAGGTACGAGTTAAGCTCTAGCACTTTTCTTGGCGCCAACAACTGGGTCATACCGTTTTAGTTCGAGCCGACGCTCTTTAGCGGCCGGTAACATTTGCTGGCAGTATTCCCAAAATGCCACGCTATGATCCATGTACCGTGTGTGTGCAAGTTCGTGAACAATTACGTAGTCTATAAGATCCCACGGTAATTCTACTAAAAAGCAGTTGAGTACGATGCGCTTCTGGCTGTCACAGCTGCCCCAACGCCGTTTAAGCTGTTTATAAGACACTGAGGCATACTCTATGCCATGACGCTCGGCCAATAATTGTAGCCTAGGCCCTAGTAGCCGTTCTGACTCTTTTTTAAGCGCACGGATCGCAGCGCTTTTAGCTACCTCTTGTACGTCTCTGTCGCTGGTTTGTAGGCCCGAGGTGTAGCTCACTATAATCTTTGTTTTAGTAATGCGCGCTTTTGTGGCCCCACTATGCTGAATGAACTGCACTGTATGATACTTGCCCACCCGTTGCCCGTCGTCTATGGCTGTATCTTTGTGCTTAGACACATGTTCGGCCACCCAGGCGCGTTGCGCAAACACATAGGCCTCGCCAGCTGCATAGGGCATCCAGGTAGGTATAGAGACCCTAACAATCCCTTGGGCTACCGATATGCGCATAGCCTTACTGCGTGGTGATTTTACAAGTACAACTGCACCTATGTCGTCCAGAACGACAGTTTTTTGTGCCATTACTACCGTATAGAAATGTTACGTCGAGTAAAGTCGACTCTGCCGGCACCAGGGTTTGGTACTAGGTTAATAAGACCTGGTTTGCTCATGCCATCCATACCCGGTGAAGGGCCAATAAGCTGCTTTTCGTGCAGGTAACGAAGGACTGCGTTTTTTTGGGTAGTAAAAACATGCTTTCCGCTTAGAACAACGTATTGTTCAGATGGCTCGGGGTGCTGCATACCACTCAATAGGTGCTTAAATTGATCTAACGAAAGCTCTTGGGCGTACCTGTCGTCCATTTTGCGTCTGTCTCGCTTAGTGGCACGTGCAAATGCTGTGTCTGGGTCAATTTGTAGCCACAGTAGAACTGGCTCTACGCCCATGCGAGCAGCCATGTTTCGCAGTGCGCGACGCTGGGACAAGCGCATAACGTTAACATCAAAAATAACACTGACACCGGCTTTTAGGAATTCTTGTGTCATGTACGTCATGAGGCTGGCAATAATGTGGTTTTCTTGTTTGCTGTAGGTTGGGTTTTCAAAAAGTTCGGCACGGATTCTGTCGCCCTGAACATAAGCAACCGACATGCTTTCGCTAAGTTGTCGTGCCATAAAGGACTTACCTGATCCAGGCATGCCATAGAGCATAAACAACAGTGGTTTTGTTGGAGCTAGTTTACCCATTCCCTCTATTTATACCAGAGAGCTTCGCTTGAGGCAATCGAATAACCCCGTGAAAAGTAGCAATAACAGATGTGTGAAATGTTTGTGAAAACTCTGTGAAATGTTACGAGGAAGATGTATGCTCACCAGCTAGGCTGCGGGCACTCTTCTTTTTAGCCAATATTTTTTGAGCAAAGAGACTGTTAGAGTTGATAGCAAGAAGCCTATAACCGGCACCAGTGCGTTGATCCATGGGTCAATATGAACAACATAGTACAAATAAAAGGCTACAACTATGTATGTTAGAGCCATAATGCTTAGTCTACGTGTCCAGCTAGTTTCCCAGGCTTTATCGCCGTCGACTCTTGCATTTCGTGCTTCAAGTTTTGCAATGCGTTGTTCGTAGTTCTTAGTCTGCATATATACAATCTTATCAGATGAAGCAAGGCTAGGGGCATTTCTGACTGTTTTTTAGATGGTCTTTTAGCAGTAGTACTGTTTCGCGAAGAGTCATTTTTGCTGGGTGGCCAGAATCTATTTTTGCTACAAGCTCGTCGGGTAGTAGCCATTCTGCTTTTACAAAGTCATTTGTATTTAAAGTTGGGGTAGTTTCGGTGCGAAGTACATATACACAACGAATATACCTAATTTCTTCTGATATAATTTTTGCTAGAAATTCTAGCTCTTTAGGCGCTATATGCAGATATAACTCTTCTTCTGCTTCTCTAACAACTGTTGACAAGTAATCATCGCCAGAACTAACATGACCACCAACACTAAAGTCGAGACCGTTTGGGGCTATGGTTTTGTGGGCAGTTCGTACGGGAGTAAATACTTTTCCTGCACTATTTACGATAAATAAATCCACAGCCCTGAGGTAGCCCAATTTTTTTGACATGAAAGTAGCATAGTTTTTGCGGTTTATCGTGCCAAGTACCCTGTCGTCTCTGTCAACAAGATCTAGAAGTTCATCATCCATGTCTGCAGTATACCAAAGAAAAAGGCCTATCCATTCGGACAGACCTTGTTCTTATGGTGGGTGATGAGGGACTCGAACCCCCGACCCTCTCGGTGTAAACGAGATGCTCTAGCCAACTGAGCTAATCACCCATATTTGTTTGTTAACCACCACTGCGTTTTTTTGGTGCGGACGAGAGGACTTGAACCTCCACCCCTTTCAGGACTACCACCTCAAGGTAGCGCGTCTACCATTCCGCCACGTCCGCTTATTGTAACGCTGCACTTAGTTTAACATCATCTCGGACTCTAAGGTACGCGCTATCGCGTCTACAATATATTCACGTTCACGCAGTCGCCACCTCCGCATTGGTGAACTATGAAATGATATCTGTTTTTATCTAAAAACTCAAGCCCTTAGCTAAGTTACCATGCTAAATATACTTACTTTAGCTTCGGGGCATGTGAGCGTACCATCTATCTAGGGTGTAGTGGTTACGCAACAGTGGTTTTACTATGTCGGTTGTGACGCCTATTTTTACTCCGGGGTTTAAGAAGTTATGGGGGTCAAAGATTTTCTTTGTCTGTTCGTATAACGAATACACCAACTCACCATACTCGGCCTTAAGATATGGGCCACGTAGTCTGCCGTCGTTACCAGACGCAGTCATTGAACCCCCTAGTTCATGTACAAGTTGTTGCTGGAAATCTAGAAGTTTAAATATTTTTTGTCTATCACCTACCTGTTCTAGGTCTAAAAACGGAAGCACATGCATAACACCATCTCCTAGTGAGCCCCACATAGCAATGTGTAGCTGCATGCTTCTAAATTGCTCAGTAAGCTTTTCGATGTATGTGTGTAGGTTTTCGATTGGGACAATGCCGTCGTCGATTATAGGTAAAGGCTTGAGCTTACCTTCGCTGTGCGCCAACACAACTGATGAAGCATGGCGAATCTTGCGTAACTTGGCTTGTTCATGCGGATCATGAGCTGTAATAATTTTAGTAGCATGCTCGTTAGCAATTTTAGTACATTGCTTAATGGCTTTTTTGCGTTGTCGTTCGCTAGACTCATCAAATTCTATTAAAACGATTGCCCCAGGTTGGTGGTCTTCCAGCGTTTCCTTAAGGGCATTTGGGTTTAGGGTACGCACAAACTTAAGCAAGTTGGCGTCGACAATGTCTACTGAACAAGGTTGCATTTTAGACTTTTCAATGTCAACAAGAAGATCGGTGGCAGATTTGATATTTGGAACTAACACAGCCATCATGTCTGTTTCGGGGTTGTACTCAAGTGTTTCAAAGGTGATTTCTGTAATGGTTCCAAGCGTTCCTTGGCTGCCCAAGAACAGTGGGGTTAAGTCAAAGGTACCATCACGATGTTTTACTTCTGCTAAATTATAGCCAGCAACGCTTCTGGCGATATTTCGGTCTATGCCATGCACTACGTCTTTGTTCTCTTCTAATAATTTATCTACGGTTCGATACACTTCGCCTTCAAAGGTAGAAAGCCCCATTTTTTTACTAAGCTCTCGCTTGGAAAGACGCTTTGTAGATATTACTTCGCCGTTGGCAAGTACCACGCGTAAACTTTTCACATATGAGCCAACAGACCCGTACTTGTATGCATGCTCCCCGGCGGTGTTATTGCCTGCCGCACCGCCCACAGTAGTATAGTCGGCATCTATCGGCGAAGAAGGT
>JBATPG010000100.1:0-5106 GCA_049291335.1 Saccharimonadales bacterium (SeqCode)
AGCCCCAAGCTTCATTGTATTCAAATAGTCATCACTCGGTTGACCGAGTGTAGTGTCGGTAGAGATGAATGTTCTTGCCATTTTAGAGATTCCAGCATGTTCAACCATCACATCAACTTGCGAATAGCCTTGGTTGCCCTCTAGACCTGCTAGGTGTTCAAGGTCATTCTCACTCATTTCAAATAATGCACCATGAACTGTGCCTTCGGCATCTTTAGCAATATTTGCAACGCTAGACCCCCACCTAGGAGAGTAACCCGAGAAGATAAAGCGATATTCCTTGAGCGTAGCGGGAGCGACAAAGACAGACGACGGGCACCGCTCGGTAATCTGCTTGTGTGATAGGTTTGAGCCATAGGCAAAATAAAGCATGTTTATATAGTAGCAATGTTTGTTTTCATCTTGAACCGGTTCTTGGTCACATTACGACGTTGAGCCTATGGTGATAAAAAGTAGAAACATAAAATACAAAGGGACCATTAGTAATTGATACGGCCACAATTTTTCTCGCTTAACATGCATGTACACAAACATTGCTATAACTGGGACTAGTAAGGATATAGCAATGGTTCTGTATGGCTCAGTTATGTCTAGCCAAGCTAGTGAAAGCACGCCCACTAGCTGAAACATGAACCAAGAAACATATGCAGCAGCGAAATGTAAGGATTCTGTTTTGCCTTTTGAGGGCAACAGTGACTGTACGGCGTCAAGAGCAACAAAAACGAGTGTCAGTATAAATAGTACACTTTGACCATGTGTGTCATAAAAAAATATATATGCGTAAAAAAGAAATAGAATATCGGTTAAAATATGCGCTGAAATGTATAGCAAATGGCTATTTTTAGTCGCGATTGCATGCTCGCTTACAGAGTATCTTACACCGTCTTTATGCTTCCAGACCAAATAAGCATGGGTAGTGCTTACTATAAAACCTGCAAGTAGCAGCAAAACGTAAATCATACTATCAATTATAAAAAGGGGCTTTCTGAACTATCTACAAAACGAACGTGGTTTTCATTTTCTTCCTTATAGATTGGTGTTACCGTAAGAACCATTTTCATTTTTCCAAAGTAATGTATACGGGTATTGGGCGGAATTACAATTAGGTCAGTCGCCTTGGCTTCGATCTTCTCGTCGTTTAGTACAAATAGCCCACTTCCTTCGTAAATATAGTATATAAAGTAGCTTTCTTTGTCTGAAAATTCTTGAAAGTGCCCTTCTTCTACCGAAACATGCACCACATTTGCTTGCTGGACTGCTTCGTTGTATATAGTTAGGTCAATACCATGTTTGCTTATTTTATCTGCTTCGTCAGCTGAAAACTTAAATTTAGTCATGGCGTTAGTATACCAAAACAAAAAGCTTATTCGCGCACGTCAATAATTGCTCCCTCAAGACACGGCGCTACACGACTTTACCCCAATATTAGGTTAGTTTGTCTATACTAATTTCGACCCGATAATCGCGAATAAAGGCACCGTCAACTACTTCTGCCTCATTCAACCATATTTTTTCTGGCACTGCTTTGTACATGTACCGTATGGAATCGCCAAGAAAATCGTCTGGCGACTGCTGAAAGTGAGAACCTTTCTTGATGCGCCTAACTTTTAGAATTTCTTTTGGGTCTGTAACTTGGCTAGCTATGGCTTGTATATAGACCCCTACTCCTTCGCCCTCGGGGGCCGTTGAGTCATATAGTACAATAAATACTCTACTATTTTCTTTAATGTTTTTGGAATGTTGCCCGTTTTTATCTGACACCCAGTACATGTTCATTTTTTCGTCGTGATTATAATAGACAGGACTGTTCCACGGCTGGCCGTCTGGACTGGAAGTCGCTATCGTAGCATATGCAATTTTATCGATAATTTCTTTTGCACGTTTTTCGTACTGTTCACTCATGATTATATGATAGCAAAACAAGACATTTCTGCCTTGTTTACCCTGCCCACGACATCCCGCTTTGGCTTAACTCACTACAAAAATAGTAAAGCTAGACTCTAACTCGCATGAAAATCATTTCATGTTCGTTGTTTGAGTCGTTAATAATTTTGTGCTGGATATTTGCAGGAAAGACAAAGACGTCACCTTCGCTGTATTCGTATGTACCGTCTTTGTCCATTACTTTGCCCGTACCCTTTAGTACAATCATAATTTCTTCGGTATCTGTATGGTCATGCCAGTCAAACGAGTTGCCTGCCGGTAGGTAGCCGTGAGTAACGGCTTCAAAATGGGTACTTTTTAGTTGCTCTTGGCTGGCATAGACTTTTCGAAATCCCGTACCACCATGCGCCTCTTCTTTTGGGATAGTATGAGAACTACGTTTTATAATTTGCATATCGTAAGTATACCAAACAAAAATGCACCGTTATCGTAGTGCTTCAGCTGACCCCCATGTTTGCATTTCACAACCAAAATTCGTGCTTAGATTTATTCAGCATCATTTAATCGAGATTATTTTTGAACTCGAAACATCAACCTCACCCATATACACAATGTGCGGTACAAATTGATAATTAAACACTGGCTCATCTTTGCCTAATAGGTTTTTATAGTACGCTCTTGTAGCCTCGGGTACTTGTTGTAGGTCACCAAGATTTACATCTTTCAGCCACCGTACTGTAACGCTTTCTTCACCGGGCGCGGTTTTAAAATAAACCACTGATTTTTCAGGATCTAGCAATCTTAAATCAATCTCAAAGTATTTATAGTCTGGAACTGACGATAATAAGCCAAGTTCCATTTGGCATTCAAAAACCTTCTTCGGGTTAAGGGGTAACAGCTGCACAACATCATTCCACAAACAGTCTAGAAGTGGAATTCTACGTTCCAAAATTTCTTCACGGCCTTTATATTTCCCGAGATACCTATCGCGCAGTTTTGGGTCCTTTGCCTGCATATGACTAAGTGGAATGAGTTTAGTGCCCTTCATTTCTTCAGGAACGCCATGGTATATAAATGACATGCCGTTAGTATACCAAAAGGCTTCATTGCTTTGCGGTGCAAAGCAGAGCTCTTACTTTTGCCACTCAAAAGTAAGCAAAACGTGCCGTCATGCTCCGCCGTCTTGGTAGACCATTGATGAAAAGCACAATCACCTGCGGAACTCCGAGGTTTTAGACTTCAAACCAGTCTAAAGCCTCGTCAAACAATCCTCGGCTTTGCTAGATTGTGCTTGTCACAATGTCCTAGCCAGGAAGTCTCCGAAATGCCGTAACGAAAAACGCATCGGGTACAGACATTGGAACAACTTGAAGCCAGGCGGCCATGCGGAGGCTCGTGGCTCAAATGTTGTAAGTAGCTACAACTCACCCTGCAAGGGTCACTGAAACTTGTTTGAGGGCTACAAGCCCGAGTTGTTTCAGTGGTTGTAGGCTATTACAACAGTTGACCAAGAGTCGTAGCCCTGGCCTAGGGCTTTTGTTACTTTTGGGCTATGCCAAAAGTAAGGGGGTGTTTAAGGCGTAGCCTAAAAAATAGTATTTTGTGAAATGTGTGTGAAATGTTGATTAACAGATGTGTGAAAAGTCTGTGAATAATTTTAAAACTCAGATTTATAGCTCAGAACTATTAGACTCTTCTTCGGTTTGTTTTAGCGGTCGCTTCTTAATAATCTCGTAGCGCTCCCCCGTTATGGGCGACTCCCAGTAATCTTCATTTATGATGTTTATGAAGGTCGTTAGGTCTTTGTCGTCGATAATGATGATTTTGCCAGCTTCGTCGGGCATGAGGTTTAGGTCCATGTCTTCGGCGTACTTAAGAGCTTGCTCTTGGGTGACTTTGCCTACTTCTAGTTTTTGCAGCTTTTTAACGAGGCTTTTCTTACCCTTTAGCATGGCTTGCATGCCAACACCTTCGCTAAAACTAAGGCCGTACTCTGCTTCTAGTTCCTTAATTTTGGCCTCGGCTATACTTGCCTCTTTAGCATCGTAGCCAAACAAAGTTTTTAGCTTTGACTCGCTAAACACATACACGTCTTGTTCGAGAACTAACATTTGCGGGTCAGTAGAAAAGCGTATAGCAGCATCGGCGTCAAAAGGTACAAACGCGTCTCCACGGTACATCCACCCCTGCTTGCCTTTCATCACCTGTGACTTTGGCAGCGTTTTTGCTAGGTAAAACGGCTGTTCCATTTCTGGATGCGTGACCCGTACTAGCATGCCCTTCATGTGGTTAATGTCGTGTTCTTCTTCTTTAAACAGCACAATTTCGCGCTCTTGGGTTTTTAGCCAGTTAAGCGTTTCTACTAGTTTATCTATTTTTTTAACCTGGGTGCGTTGTAGCACGCCCTTTTCCGCTAGTGCGTCTTCAAAGCCGCGCACTATTAAGCCGTTGTCGGCGCCCTCTAGTACAAACTCTAGTAGCTCGTCTATAAAGATTGGCTCCATTTGCTTTTTTAGCCCGGCCATAAGTTTTACTCGGTACAGCACGTAGTTTTTGCTAATGAAAAACAGCTCTAGGTTTAGCTCGTCTTTGTACTGGACCAGGTTGTTCGCCCACGCAAAGACATCTGTTTCTTGGTAGGCGCTGGCTTCTTCTGGTGTTTCGGTACTTATTTGTTCGGTTTCTTCTTGCATAGGTGTTATTTTACACTGTTACCACCCTTCACAGGGTAAAAATGTGTAGTAATATTTTACCTACCGTCCGCGAACACGTCGAACAACTTTTTTACTACCGGCACGCACAAACTCGCCTGCGATGTAGTAGTACGGGAACACAATGACAACTAAGAACGTGCTGCTAAGCAAGCCAAATATAAGCACTACAGAGAGCCCCTGCCAGAACGGGCTGGACACTGCAAGTGGTATGAGCGACACAACCGCTGTAAGGCTTGTGGCAACTAGTGGCCTAAACCGCTCTGCAAGCGCTTCGTGGGCTGCATCTACCGCACCCATACCGGCGCGCCTAGACTGGTTGGCATAGTCTGTAAGCAATATGGTGTTCTTGATGCTTAGACCAATCAGTGCAAAGAAGCCAAGCATTGCGAAGAAACTAAAGGCGTTGTCTGTCAGGTACAGGCCAAGCGTTATGCCGAACAAGCTAAATGGTATTGCCATAAAGATGAGGATTGGCTGCAGCAAACTTCTAAACTGGAACGCGAGTAAC
>JBATPG010000101.1:0-22418 GCA_049291335.1 Saccharimonadales bacterium (SeqCode)
GCTGAGTAGCTATCGTGCGGAATAGATAAGCGCTGAAAGCATATTAAGCGCGAAACTAGCCTCAAGATTAGATTTCCCCATGAGACCCCAGAAAGACTATCTGGTTGATAGGCGCAAGGTGTAAGCACGGCAACGTGTGTAGCCGAAGCGTACTAATAGGTCCATTGACTTTTTACGTGCTATGAGACGGATCCATTTATTTGGAGCCGGCTCATAGTAAGTGCATTGACTAGTTATTGGTGCTTAGGCACTACTAGTAGACGTTTGTTTACTTGCTTTTTAATACTCTGATCTTATCCGTCTATCTTGTAGATGGACATCGAGAAATGTTTCGACAAATTCACTTTCTGTTTTCTCGGGAAGAGAAGCTGCAGTTCTGGCGCTAGCCAGAATCCGGATTTACTCCGGAAGCAGCGATGAGAAACCCCTTTAGGGGTGTCTCATAAGGCGAAGCCGCCTCGGTGCCCATAGCGAGAGGGAAACACCTGTTCCCATACCGAACACAGCAGTTAAGCTTCTCAGCGGTTACAATACTTGGGCCTTCTAGCCCTGGGAAAATAGCACGGCGCCGTATTATATAAAAAGACCTCCTTACCGGAGGTCTTTTTATTTGTCTCAAAACCCTTATGTCTATATGTTGCTGCGGCGTCGGGGTATCTTTGCAGGAAAATGAGTAATAGAAAAAGCTGCAGGGACTCTGCGTAAAGCAGAGCCCTGGGCGTCCTATTATGGTTAGCTCTTCAATGCAAAGCACGGCTTAGGCGGTTGATAGACGAGGGGCATTAAAGAAATTCGTAAGCATGTACAAAAGGTGTTAAAATAATAAATATGTATGTCCGCACAGAAGCGCCACCTTGGCTCAATAATCCAGAATCTCTTGCTCTTATGGATAAACTTCCAAATGATTTATCACGTATTGAAGTCTATGAGTCTGCGCTATATCTAAACTTGCTAGTACCTTATGCGGATAGCTTTAGGAAAGAAGAGTCGATTGCGCTGGAGTTCGGTAGCGGTTGGGGCGAAGGCCTAATAGCTCTTAATGCTTTTTCTCGTGCTTTTGGAATTAAAAATGTGTACGGGAGTGAGATATCGATAGCAAGAAGGGCGAGAGCCCATGAAATCGCCGAAGATCTTTCAATCGTTGATTCGAGTATTTTTCATGATGGTTTTTCGATGCTGGACACATACGCGAATAGGGCCTCAGTTGTTGTAGCCTCAACAGCAGGACCTTCAACCGAGGTCTCTGTTGCTCGGCTCGTGAGTGGGAGCCTCGGAGCGCTACATACCGGAGGGCTTTTTCTTATATTTTCAGATACAGACACCATGAAAGAGGTTGCTACTGTTGTCCACGGCTTGCCAATCGGGTATGGGCAAGTTATAGTGCAGCAAGGCAATATAAGGAGCGAAAGAGTTCCGAGCTTGAAACCGTATTATATTATAAAAAAGTGATGTAATTATGTACAACGAACATGATTATAACAGGGGTAAAGAGTAGTAAATAATACGCTGTAATTCTCGCTACAGCTATTGACCGCCTCTAGCCGACCCCCGTATTATGAGCAGGTACAGTTCTATCTGATCTTCAGATGGGTACAAATATAAAAAACAAAATAAAAACAAGGAGTCTTACCCTATGCGTAAGAAAATAAGCGCGCTTGCTTTGTTAGTTGCGGCCGCAGCGGTACTAGTAGTACCATCTGCAGCATCAGCAGCAACAAATACAAGCCTATCTCAGGTGATTAATGCAGGTACGTTGACGTATGATATCGTCAACGGATCTAACGTGCCAGTGGCAAGCCCAGCGGTGGCTTTCCCGGCAACATCGTTTGACTTTACATGTCAAACACAAACAGCAACTTTCGGTACAGCTTCCGAAAAGGTTAAAGTCAGTAACCCACTTTTTGGTGGTGTTAAGCTTGACATTGCTGGTGCAGGTTCATGGACCGATGGTTCAGACACCTACGCCTACAACAACGCTGCTGGTTCTGGCTGTACAAGCGGTCAAATGACTGTTAGCGGTGGTAGCTTCTTAAAGACTGCCGGTGCAAACACTCCTACGTACACGCTTCCTGGCGGCGCATTTAGTGGTGCAACACCTGTTACACTTCTAAACAACACCAGCATTACTGCTTGGGAAGGTGAACTTACTGGTTACACATTGAGCCAGAAGATCCCTGCCGAGCAAGCTGACGGTAACTATACTCTTTCTTTGACAATCTCTGCGATTGCTCAATAGAAAGAAACCATAATCGCTATAGATATTTAAGCGATAACCATGTACAGTAAAGAGCAAGATGAGAAGATGGTTAGTCACGGTCGGGATACTCAGTATCTCAACGATCCTGCTCTTTACTGGATCAATGGTAGCGCGCGCTGAACTTGGCTCGATTGGGGCTAACCCAGCCAACCCTAGAGAAGATAACGCGCGCACCAAAAGTATCTTCATTCACACCATCAAGCCTGGTGACGAGGCTAAGGATGGGGTGAGGATATATAACTACACAAAAGAGTCCCGAACAGTTGAAGTCAAGGCTGTTGACTCAATACTGTCTAGTGATGGCTCATTCTCGTGTCGACAAAGCGTCGAAAAGAAAAAAGATGTGGGTGCGTGGACGACTCTTGAAACCGAAAAGGTTGTTATAAAGCCCGAAAGCAATGTAATAGTGCCATTCACCGTGGCGGTACCAACAAATGCCACAAATGGTGAACACGGAGGCTGTATTACAATTCAGGATACCAAGAACTTTGCATCAACTACTGGTGGTGGGGTGCAGCTCGGTTTTCGATCGGCTATTCGTATGGCAATAACTGTAACAGGTGATCTTGTTAAAAAGTTAACCATAGAGCGAATAGATATTCACAGAATTGATAACGGTAACTACACCGTTTCTCCAGTAGCTAAAAATGATGGAAATGTCTCTCTTGACGTGACTGCAAGAGCACAACTTCGTAGTGTTTTTGGTCAAAAGACCGATATAAAAAGCGCTGACTATCCCATTATCGCAGGGGCAACGACCGGCTGGCCATTTGAGTTCAAACGTCCATTTTGGGGAGGTTATTACAAAGCTTATACATCTCTTACGTATAATGCAGACCCAGATGCTGGTCTTGGGGAGCTGACAAAGGAAAAAAAGCGCATAAGCCAACAATCTGAGTACTTTCTCATGGTTCCAGCACCACAGGCTATCGCTATATATGTGACCATACTACTAATCCCTATTATTGTATTGGCTGTATGGCTTTGGCGCCGAAAACGAGCGAAGCGTGACCCGTCAAAGCAGGGCAAATCAAAGTCTGCATGGGTGCAATATACTGTTGAGGCAGGTGACACTATATCTTTGTTGGCCGAGTCTCACCACATCGCCTGGAAAAAGCTTGCAAAGAAAAACAAGCTGAGGCCACCCTACACTCTAGAAGTGGGGCAAGTTATCCTACTACCACGCATATCAACTAAACCGCTTCCAACCAGCCCTCAGCCACACATACAGGCTACACAGGCCCAATCGCAGGGCACGCAGGCGCAAGAAGCGCCATTAGCAACCCAAAGCCCTGCTCCTGGCTCTGCTCAAAAATCTCTCCAGCCAGTAGCTCCACCTGCCAGCCATGGCTGGACTTCGCCCCGAGAAAGTAGCTATCCGCAAAATGTATCGCCCGATCAAGGCACTGGCCCGCAATATGTTCCGACGCAGTTTCCAGAATACTATCAAGAACATCGAGCATCTGAATATGAAGTTCCGAATGCGCAAAACGGGTGGGCTTCTCCACTAGGCGACCCTAAGGGATATATCGATGACGCCGACTTAGTACCCGAGCTTCGTTCGTTATGGGACCAAGATGTCGAACCTAAGGCTGGACCAAAGCCAAAAGCCAAGAAGAGCAAAGCAAAAGCAAAGCGACCCAAAAAGCAGTAGAAAACTGCTACTGTACCTGACTTATCCAAGGCTATAGAGGTTCAGGCAGGGTGTTCTTTGTGTATCGTACAGACGACAGACTATGCTTATGTGAATTAGTAATAGCATTTTGTTGACATAAGCAATATAAAATGCTATCATAAGCACATTCGGAAGGATAAGAGGGTTCCTGGAGGCTACGTGAGGTGGCTTCCCAGGAGCCCCTTTTTCGTTTCGTGATTTATAAAACTTATGGGAGGTGTTTCACATGGCTGGAACTAAAGCTGGTGGCCAAGCGGCTGCTGCAACGAACAAAAAAAAGTATGGTCCTGATTTTTACGCTAAAATTGGCGCTAAAGGTGGGCAAAAAGGTAAAACTGGCGGTTTTGCTGCTGGTGACGCTGGCCGTGAACGCGCACGCGTGTATGGTGCAATTGGTGGTCGTATTTCACGACGTTCCAAAAAAGTTGCCTAAGCGTAACACGTACTTCTTAAAAACTCCTCTACTACAGAGGAGTTTTTTATATGTGTTGGGGGTGCTTACGCTTGCGGTACGGGCGGCAGAGGCGACTACGAGTGACATGCCAGGACGTATTACAGTTGTGGCAGCGGTACGTGTGACGATCGTATTGAGCAGACCGTTCGTAGCACGTAGGGCAGGTAGCACGAATGTGTAGCCAGTCTCGGTAACTGTCGGTACAGTCTTCTATGTAGTCTTGATCGATTTTTATGGAATACTTCTTGGCAAGCTCGTGCGCTTTAGCCCAAGCAGCAACTTCTTTCTGAAGGAGCTCAAGGTCTGTTTCGTAGTCGTGGTGCTCCAGGAGCGCGTGGCCCAACTCGTGTAACAACGCCCAGGTGCATTTTTCGTCTTCTAGAGACTGCTCGGTATAGGCAATGTATTTTTGACCAGCATGCCAAGAAAAACGTGTCGATGCCACGAACTGGATAGCGGGAAAATCTGCTTGTAGTTGCTTAAGAAGTGTAGCGGGAGATTGTTTAGGCAAAGTGTTGCTTGGCATAGTCATAGCATCCGTAAATTACTGCTTCATCGGGGCGCTCGGCCACCTGAATGGGTGGGATAGTAAGAAGTGGGGTCTCGTATTTTTTTAAATCAGACACTAAGAAATCGTGAAACTTTGGCAGGTAGCGTCCGGCGCCACCGCCAACGATGATGACTTCTGGCTCCAGAATGGCGATAAGCTCTAAGAAACCGGGCACTAAGTTGCGTACGATGGCTTTCCAAGTTTGTGCATCATCTATTTCTGACGCCATCTTGCCATACTTTTTCACAATGGCACTGCCAGCGGCAAAGCTTTCCCATGGCACGAGTTTGCCTTCGTGTTCGATCATGATAGATTTGCCACCGCCATCACCAAGGTTGGTGTCTATGCGGCCGTCTTCTACAAGGCCAAGGCCGATGCCGGTGCTGAGAGTAACATAGAGAACTCGTTTGTACGTGTGCTTGACTAGCATGGCTTCACTGAGGCCAGCCAGTTTAGCGTCGTTTTCCATAACCATTGGACACTTAGTTATTTTGGCAACATCATGCGGGAGCTGGATGTTTTTCCAGGGCAGGTTACCTAAATACAGCACTTCTTGAGTATCTCGGTTTATTGCGCCTGGCGCTGCTACGCCACCCGCCTTAAATGTTTTATGTTCAAACTCATCAAGAGTTGCCTGAAGCGTCTCGAGCCATGCCGGGTATGTTTGCGGGGTAGGGAACTTTACTTGCTCCCGAATAACACCTTCATTTGTTAGTGCGCAAACTAGCGTCTTTGTGCCTCCAATATCTATTGCTACGTACATTGTTCCCCCGTTTTTATGTCTTTAGTGTAGCACCAGCCCGTAGTCCTACGCAAAGTGAGCCACAGGTATAGCTTGTTAGCGTTCCTACCTTGCTCTTAAGGTGTAAAACAGATATAATGAGCCTAATCTTTCATCTGAGGTGTAAAAGACGGTTTCGTTTTTGATGTACTCATGAAGGAAATACACTACAAAGGAGGCATCGTAAGAAAATGCCAAAGAATACAACAATAACAATGGACGAGCTACTTGCTCAACACGACATCAAGCAACTTGTTGCAGGAGACGTCGTAGAGGGAAAGATTAGTTCGGTACGCAAACACCAAGTATGGATCGACCTAGGACCCCAAGGGGTTGGTGTCGTCATGCGCCGAGAGGTTGGCCACGGCCAGTCGCTTGAAGATGGCGCTCCAGTCACCGTAAGTGTGATTGATCCAGAAATGGATGAAGGCTACGCGCTTCTCAGCATGCGTCGAGCTGCTAAAGACAGGGGCTGGGACGAACTTCAGCGTGTCTTTGAGGCCGGGGACATCATCGAAGCAATTGCATATGACGCAAACCGAGGTGGACTCTTAGTCGAACTCGAAGGTATACGAGGCTTCTTGCCAGTATCACAGCTTGCTGCGGGTCACTACCCACGTGTAAGCGGTGCTGATAAGGACGAGATTTTACAAAAACTTGCAGCGTTAACCAACAAGCCACTACGTGTGCGCATTTTGGACGTTAGTCGTAAAGACAACAAGCTTATCTTCTCTGAGAAGGAAGCAGTCAAAGACGACATGCAGGCACGATTTGTCGAACTTAAAGTCGGCGATGAAGTTGAAGGTGTTGTTACTGGAGTCATCGACTTCGGAGCATTCGTCAATGTTGATGGTATCGAAGGCTTGATTCACATTAGTGAAATTAGCTGGGAGCGTGTTGAAAACCCACGTGACTACGTCAAGGTTGGTGAAGCGGTTAAAGCTAAGATTATCGCTATCGACAAAGATCGCTTGTCGCTAAGTCTTAAGCAAATGAGCGAAGACCCATGGTTGAAAGAAGTTAAATCTTTCAAGAGTGGCGAAATGGTAGAAGGTAAAATTACCCGTATTACGCCATTTGGTGCATTTGTTCAGCTAAGCCCAAGTGTTGAAGCGCTTGTTCACGTTAGTGAAATGAGTGACGACGACAACGTCGACCCTGAGAAAATCTTCCAACTCAACGAGAAGAAGCAGTTCAAGGTTCTCGACATCGACACAGAGGCTCGCAAGATCTCTCTGAGCCTTAAGGGCGCAAAATAACAGGTTAACTTTTACAGAAAGGAGCACTTTACATATGGCTACGTTGATTGAAATTGACGAAACGATTACCGTTGGCGCGCTTGCTGAAGTGCTCCGACTACCTGTTTCGAAACTTATTGGTGAATTATTTAAAAACGGAATCATGGCGACTATTAACGAGCGCCTTGATTTTGAGACGGCAGAAATTATTGTTGGTGAGCTGGGTCTTGACGTGCAACTTGAAAAGAAAAAAGTTGTCGCAAATGAGCCCGTAAAGCGTGTTAAAACTTCTGACTCAGCAACCGCTACTTCACGACCTCCGGTCGTTGCGGTTATGGGTCATGTCGACCACGGCAAGACAAGCTTGCTTGACGCCATACGTGGCGCAGAAGTAGCAAAAGGTGAAGCTGGGGGTATAACTCAGCACATTTCTGCTTATCAAATATCTCACAAGGACAGACTCATAACATTGCTCGACACCCCAGGTCATGAGGCATTTGCTGCAATTCGTGAGCACGGCGCACACCTTACCGATATCGTGGTGATAGTCGTTGCTGGTGATGATGGCGTTAAGCCTCAGACAATTGAGGCAATACGCTACGCCAAAAATGCAGGCACAAGCATCGTTGTAGCAATTAATAAAATGGACAAAGAAGCGGCAAACCCAGGGCTCGTTATGGGCCAGCTCGCCGAAAACGGTGTTGTGCCAGATAATAAGGCATGGGGCGGTGACGTACCAATGCTAGAAGTAAGTGCCAAGACAGGTGAGGGCGTTCAAGAGCTTCTCGACACGCTACTACTGGTCACTGACCTCGACGAGTTGAAAGCCGATGTCGCTGTTCCCGCTCGGGGACTAATTATTGAAGCGCACGTTGAACTTGGGCGCGGACCGATAGCTCATGCACTTATCGAAGAAGGCACATTGCGTCTTGGAGATGTAATTGTCGCAGGTGCGTCGTACGCCAAAATACGTGGCCTCGCGTCTACAAAGAATGAAGTTATTACTTCCGCAGGCCCATCGACGCCTGTAATAATCACAGGATTTAAAACTCTTCCAGAGTTCGGTAACCCATTTAGCGTTGTGAAGAATGAAAAAGCTGCGCGTATAGTCGTCGAACAGACAAGCATAGAAAACGCTGCTGGCAATCGAACTGACATTAGTGGCAGTGAAATGTTACGACTAATTACTCGTAAAGATAAACTCACCGAGTTACCAATTATTATTAAAGCAGACGTGCAAGGTTCGTTAACCTCTGTCGCAGATAGCTTAAAAGCTATCGAAACAGACGAAGTCGCTGTACGAGTTGTTAGCTCTAGTGTTGGTGGTGTAAATGAAAACGATATTCACCTAGCTCATAGCGCAAATGCTATAATTTATGGCTTTAACAGCTCAATTGCTACCAATATCAAGCGTATTGCTAGCCGCGACCAAGTTTCTATACGAATGTACGACGTCATATATGAGTTAATCGATGATGTTAAGACTGAGCTTAGTAAGCTACTAGTGCCAGAGGTAATCGAAAAAGAAGTTGGTTCACTTGAAATCAAAGGTGTCTTTAAAACAACAAAGACAGAAATAATTTGTGGCGGTGAAGTACGCAGTGGCAAACTTGTGGCGCCAGCACTTGCCAGGATAACGCGCGGGAAGAAAGAACTAGGTGATGCAAAACTAACGGGTTTGAAGCGCGGGCCAAACGATGCCACAGATCTCGTTGAAGGTGAAATGGGCGGCATGAGCCTAGAGACTACTAGCCGTATTGAGCTCGAAATTGGTGATATTGTGTCTTTCTACACCGTTGAAACTAAGCAAAGAACACTTTCGTAGAGTGGTATAATAACAAGTATGTTAAAACTTGATAACGATTTACTACAACAAGTTGGGCTCGGTGGGTTACCTGAAGACCAGAAAAAGGCTATGCTTCAGCACATCTACGACCAACTTGAGTTGCGCGTAGGTACTGAACTCGCCAACCAAATGACAGATGCGCAATTAACAGAGTTCGAGCAGTTCATCGATGCCGGCGGGGATAACAACCAGCCAGAAGCTTTGAAGTGGCTCGAAACAAACCTGCCTAATTACAAACAAGTCGTTCAGCAAGTATTTGAACAGCTTAAAGCAGAGATAACTCAGCTTGCTCCACAAATTATTGCCAGTACACCTGGGGCCCAAATGCAAGCGCCCCAAGCACCCCAAGCACCCGTACAGCCACAACAAATGTCGCCACAACCTCAGTTACAGCAGCCTTATTCACAAGCTCCGCCACAACCACAACAGCCGTATGGCCCAGTTGGTCCTGCGCATCAACAGCCGCCACAGTACCCCCCAAACCAAGCAGTCTAAATCTCTATAAATTTTTACCGTAGCCGTTTAAAAAGGCTTCACTCGTCATGGCTTTTTTGCCAGCTGGCTTCAGTTCGTCGATTGCCAAGATGCCTCTACTGGTAACAATTCCAACCTTTTTATTATCGAGAATAACAGAGCTACCAATGGCTTTATTGGTGTATTCAGTATTTTCAACAACATGCGCCTTGATAATACTGACAGCTATTCCAGCAAGTTGTGTTTTACTTTTTGGCCATTCAATGTAGGCTCTAATTTCTCGCTCTAAAACCTCTGCAGGCTTGCTAAAGTCGAGTACTGCGTCTTGTTTGCTAAGTTTACGTGAGTAAGATGGGGTCGTGCTTTTTGCTATGGATACTGCTTCTTGCGGGGCCGGGCTAACGTTGCCGCTAATGTATTCGGGAACAATTTGTTGCAGCATGACATAACTCAATTCAATAAGCGAATCAGTAAGTGTGGTGATTGTGTATGATGGCTCAATTGCCATGGGTGCTTGCGCAAGCAGCGGGCCTTCATCCATGGCTTGTACGAGCAGCATCAGACTGACGCCGGTTTCTTTTTGCCCACTAAGCAGCGAGAAGGCAATCGGGTCGGCGCCGCGCCACTGCGGCAACAAACTAAAGTGGCTATTAATGATTCCAAGCGGAAAAATGTCGATGACGTCTTGCGCGACAATAATGCCAAAATCTATCAGAATGGCTATCTGGCTTGCAAATGATTGCGTTGCTATTACTTCTGAGAGTGCGGATTTATTGCTCGCCATCACTACGTTCAAGCCCAATTTCTCCGCAAGAGCAAGGACTGGAACCTCGCCTTTATGGTGCACGGGGCGAGGCTTCGTGATAACCGCTTCAACACTAAAGCTTGTGGCAAGCAGCTCAAGCGACTTGGCGGCTACTGGGCCGCTTCCGAAAAATACAATCGAGGGCTTATTCCCCCCAGAGTTCGACATTGTTTTCAATCTCTTTCTTGTAGTCTTTTGGCGTTAATTTGGCATCTTCTTCGAGGGTAAAGAATGCTTCGGATTCATTTTTGATATGGTCAATAAACACAATACCGTTGGTATGGTCTATCTCGTGTTGGAATATGCGTGCCAAAAAACCTTCGGCTGTTACGCGGAACTCTTTACCACTGAGATTAAGTGCCTTGACCCGCACCTTAGAAGATCGAGGCACCTTGCCGTAGACGTTTTTAATGCTCAAGCACCCCTCGTAGTCATATACAGTTTCGCCTTCGTACTTGGTTATTTCTGGATTTATGAAAACCTGGAATGTTTTGTCGTTTTTATCGTCAAAATTATTGCGGATTACAACTACGCGCAGCAGACTGTCTATCTGTACGGCTGCCAATGCTACACCAACTTCGTGTTCTCGGGTGGCTTCCCAGTCTAGGGTTGCTGTTTCCATGTCGGCGATAAGCTTGCGTATGTCTTCGCTAATAAAGCCGACTTTTTGACTACGCTGCCGTAAGTGGGGGTTTGGAAGTGTAATAAGTTCTTTTTTCATCTTGGTATAGTATACAGAACAACATCTTGGCACGGAAGTACTACAGAAGATTTATAGGGTCTATATCGTGAGTCCAGTTTGCAGGTAATATATCGATAATTTGCAAAAGTAGCTTGCGGTGGGGGCTTTTAACAACCAGTTGCCAGCGATACTTGCCTTGTTCTTTTGGGTGGAATGAGGGCGCGGGGCCTTCTATGTGCACCGAGGGCACTTGAGTGTGAATAGCAGTAGCGAACTTTTCGGCTGCTTGCTCTGCACCCTTGCTGGTAGCCCGCAAACAAGAGAGTTTAAGCATAAATGTAAACGGCGGGTAGTTAAAGGCATGACGTTCGGCGAGTTCTTTTTTATAAAACTCGTCGTGGGATCCAGATAGTGCTGCCGCAATAGCCAACGAACTGGGTTCATAGGTTTGAATTACAACATGACCTTGGGTGTGACCCCGTCCAACTCGTCCTATCACCTGCATAAGAAGCTGGAAAGTACGTTCTTGGGCAGAAAAGTCCGGTATGTGTAGGCTGCTGTCGGCATTGAGTACCCCTACGACACTTAGTTTTGGCAAATCGAGACCTTTGGCGATCATCTGTGTTCCGATGAGGATGTCGACATTACCACCCTGAAGAGTCGAGAGCTGTGATTCTAACTGATTGGGCTTGGCGGTATCGGTGTCGAACCGGGCAATAGTAGCGTTTGGAAATAGCTTTTGTACTTCATCGACTACAGCTTTAGTGCCAATGTTTTTCAGAATAATATCTGCGTTACCACAATCAGGACATTGGGTGGGCAAGGGGTAGTTTCGCCCGCACACATGACAACGCACGACATGGGAGTCTTTGTGATAGCTCAGAGGAAGGTCGCAGTGCGTGCATAGTGATTGCCATGCACATTTGTTACACAAGATGGCATTAGCGGTGCCACGACGGTTTAAGAATAGCAAAATTTGTTCTTTGCGCTGTAAAGCAGATGACATAGTTTCAAGCAATGCATCACTGACGACATAGTTTCGCACAAATAACGAACGATCTTTGAGGTCTATAACTTGCATGTTGGTTGTGCGACTATCTTGAATAGCCCGTTCACCCAAGCGCAGTATGGGTAGGTGCTTTTGTTTGGCGACGTAATAGTCTTCAACGTTAGGTGTGGCCGAGCCACAAATGAGCGGACAATTATGTAGGCTTGCTAGCTTTGCTGCTACTCGGTCTGTTTTGTAGCGGGGGAGTGAATCGCTCTTAAGCGATTGATCGTGTGCCTCATCGATAATAATCAGGCCAATAGTTTTCAGTGGTGCGAATAGCGCTGAGCGCGCACCGATTATAATCTGCGGGGTCTTTGAGCCTAGAATGTTGTACCAGGCATTACGACGTGCGGCGACAGTTAATCTAGAGTGGAGTACTGTTACAGCGCCTCCGAACACATCTATAAAGGACTTTGATAACTGCGCCGTTAAGCCTATTTCTGGCGTAATGACGATGACTGACTTTCCTGAACCTATGGCCTTGAGGGCTAGTTCTTGGTAAACACGAGTTTTGCCCGAGCCTGTCACACCATGCAAGAGGTGGTAGCCAGTTGGCTTAACCCCTGAAACGACCTTCTTTTGGTCGGGTGTAAGAGGCGGCAGTTCGTTTGGTTTAGGTTCTAACTTAACTTTCGGCTCGGAACTAATCTTTGGGTATGAAGGTGTCGGAGGCAAGAACTGTTTGGTTATAACCCCAAGAGGCGCAGGGTAATAGTCGGTCATCCAATTTATGAGCTCAATGCTTTTGTCTGAGAGGGGTGGTATCGGGCTGGCGTCTAGTATGGGCTTAACAGTAAACGAGGGTTTTGATTCTTCTGATACGACAACTGCCATTACAAGGTTTTGTCTCAGTTTAACCCGCGCTATTGATCCCACGAGAAGCTTCACCTCAGACGAATACGTAAGGGCCTCGGACCCATGGTACTTACTGTCTCCGACTAACATTTTGTAATAGTGCATAGAGGTAGTATAAAGAACTGGCATGAGAGAGTATAGGCGCGTTGTTGCGGTAGGCAAATAACCTAACTTAAAATGGTAGTTGAAATGCACAGAACTAGGCGCTATACTAGTGGTATCACGTTGTGGGAACAACAATAAGGTTATACTAAATTTAAAGGGTACGAATTATGCTAGATGTCTTTATTACTTCACGAGTCCGCCGCAAGATTATCGTAATTTATGCGAAGTACCCTGACTTCAAAACACATGTTCGTGGCCTAGCCAAGCTTATCAAAGAAGATGCCGGAAACATTCAACGAGAGCTAAAGCGTCTCGAAAAAGCAGGCTTTCTTATTTCTGAAAAGCAAGGCAACACCAAGATTTATCACACTAATAAGCAATTTGTTATTTTCAAAGAGCTCCAAAGTATTGTGCTTAAGAGCCAGCGAACTCAGCAAAAACGGCAGATTGGCCAATAAATAGTAAAATTCTGAAGTTTGTTACAGTTAACACTTGTGCAACACCTCTCAGAATGCTATACTCTACACCTGTATGATAGAAGTAACTCGTAAAGACGGTAAGGAATCAGCGGAAAGCCTCGTGCGTCGCTTTAACCGCCGTGTCCAACAATCTGGTTTGGTCCTAACCGTAAAACAAGGACAATATTTTGAGAAGCCAATTAGCAAACGAGATCGTCGCACTAAAGCGATAATCCGTAACCAACGAAAAGCCCTCAAACTAAAGAAGATTAAGCTAGGTCAGAAATAGACTAAGCGTACATGTCGCACCTGAAGCAAAAACTCAGTGACGATATAAAAGCCGCAATGCTCAATAAAGACGCATTGCGGCTTGAAACTTTGCGCGGGCTTAAAAGCGTTATTTTGTACGAAGAAGTCGCCAAGGGTAAGCGCGACGTAGGTCTTGAAGACGAAGCAATTTTGCAGCTTCTGGCCAAAGAATCCAAAAAGCGCGTTGAGAGCGCAGAACTGTACATTCGGGGCGGGGCCGAAGAGCGTGCTCAGAAAGAGCTAACAGAGAAAGAAATAATCGATAGTTATTTACCAGAGCAGATGACTGATGAAGCACTTCATGCGGTTGTTGACAGAGTTTTTGCCGAGGTTAAACCAGATGGCTCGCAACAAATGGGAATAGTAATAGGCAAAGTCAAAGCAGAAGTTGGAAGCACCGCTGATGGTGCAAAAATAGCACAATTTGTTAAGGAGAAATTACAGTGATACTACTAATGGGGCCTGCGGGAGCAGGAAAAAGCATGCAAGGGCACAAACTAGCCGATGAATATGGCTTTGCTTATATTTCTACTGGTGAAATTTTTCGGCTGCTTATTACGGGCCGAAGACGAGCCGAAATGCTTGAGGGCAAATTGCTGAGTGATGCTGAAACCATCCACGTAGTAGACAAAGTACTAGATATTATCGATACAAAAGAACAATTTATTCTAGATGGGTTCCCGAGAACTCAAAACCAAGTAACCTGGATGCTTGGCGAGGTTGCGGCTGGTAGATTTGAGAAGCCAGTCGTGCTACATTTAACTATTTCAGAAGAAGAAATTCGATCTAGACTTACCAAACGCGGTCGTCCTGATGACACTGAAGCAGCAGTCACCCAACGCTTTAAGTCATATCTAGAAGAAACGCAACCCATCTTGCAACGTCTGAGCGAAAACGAGGTTACTGTTGTTGAGATCGACGGTGTTGGTTCCCCTATCGCTATCCATGACAAAATCGTCAAATCATTAGGTTTGTAAGGAACCAATTTATTGTGAAGCCAAAAACTGACATAGAAATTGCAGCTATGCGCAAGAGTGGTAACATTCTTGGCAGTGTACTTGCGTATATTCGTTCAAATGTCGTTGCGGGCATGACTCCAAGGCAAGTATCTCAGATTGCACGAGACAAAACAGCGGAACTTGGCGGAGAACCTGCTTTTGCGGGTTTTGAAGGTTACCCTGACATTATCTGCATATCTACGAACAACGAAGTGCAGCATAGTATTCCTAACGATAGGTCCTTTGAGGATGGCGATATAGTTAACTTTGACTACGGTGTTCGTTACGAAGGTATGATTACAGATGCTGGTGTAACGGTGTGTATTGGTGGTAAGCCAGACAAAGCGGGCGCAAGGCTACTCAAAGGCACAGAGCAGGCGCTATATGCCGGGCTTGATGTCATTAAGGCAGGCGCGCGCGTGGGTGATATATCTGCTGCAATCGAAAAAGTATTGCGGTCGCACGATCTTGGCATCGTACGCGAGTTGGTTGGGCATGGTGTGGGGCATGAATTACATGAATCTCCAGAGATACCCAACTATGGTCGTGCGGGCACGGGCCCGATGCTAGTAGCTGGCATGACTATCGCTATTGAACCAATTACAACACTTGGTGGCCACCGCATATTTGCTTCACATGATGGTTGGACGCTTTTGACTGTCGACGGCAGCCGTTCGGCGCAGTTTGAGCACACTGTTCTGGTAACGACTGATGGCTGCGAAATTCTGACCCAAGCGTAAGAGATAATCACTCTATAACCTCTACCTCCGTTAATTACTGTTGCCATATCTGAACGATAAGCGGTATACTTAGTGCAATATGCGTGAAACAACCGCAATACATTACGTTGGCCTAGATATTGGCACATCCACCGTACGCTGTGTTCTTGGTAAACGAGACGACGCGACCGGTGCTATTTCTGTTATAGGCCACGGTACTGCACCAAACCAAGGCATGCGCAAGGGCATCGTTATGCACGTAGATGAGACTGCAGAAGCAGTTAACCAGGCTGTAGCTGAAGCGGAGCGCATTGCTGGCATCCACATCGATAAAGCAACGGTAAATGTCAATGGTGCCCATGTCAGTGGCATGAACTCCCGAGGGGTTATCGCTATTAGTACTGCCAACCGCGAAATTACCGTCGAAGACCGTGAACGCGTTGAGGAAGCAGCAGCTATCGTAAAACTACCGGCCAACCGAGAAATTGTACAGGTTTTTGCTAAAAACTACCGCCTGGACGGTCAAGACAACTTAAAAGACCCTGTCGGTATGCACGGCGTACGGCTAGAGGTTGATTGCCATATTGTAACCGCAGCGTCGCCTAATATACGCAACCTAGACCTTGTGCTTGAGCGTGCTCGCGTACACCCTCAAAACCACACAGTTTCGGCACTGGCCGCAGCAGAAGCCACACTCGACCGTAAACAAAAAGAGGCCGGTTGTGTCGTGTTAGACATCGGCGCCGGCACCACAAACCTATCTGTTATCGAAGATGGCGAAATCCAACACGTTGCCGTTATCCCTATGGGCGGCACGCATATTACAAACGACCTCGCTATAGGGCTTCGTACAGATCTCGAGGTGGCGGAGCAGGTAAAGCTCAAGCATGCAAAACTTGGTGATACTACAGACAAAACATATCGTATTATTGTAGATGGCACCGGTTACACCTTTGAACAGCTCGAGACTAATATGATTGCCGAAGCGCGCGTAGAAGAGCTATTTGAATACGTCGATAAAGAATTACAGCGTATTCACCGGTCCAAGAAGCTTCCTGGCGGTGTTATTTTGGTTGGCGGCAGCGCAAAGCTACCTGGAATTGTCGAATTTGCCAAAGACAAGCTAGAACTACCTGCACGACTTGGTAAGGTTCGTGGTCTAGAGGGCCTTGTAGACACCGTAGACGATCCTAGCTTTGCAACTGCCACCGGGTTGATGCTCCTTGACATCATCTTAGCGCCGTTTGCTATCGAACAGATACCGTCAAACGAACTTTTTGGCGGCAATATACAGTCTTTGTCAAAACTGATGAAAAAATTTAGGCAGTAAAAGCGCCTAGAAATAGACAAAACAACTACTCGAGCATAAATAGTATTCAGGCAAATTTGCCTGTTTTTTATAGCCATAAGCATTTTGTTCAGAGCCTTTGCGTAAAGGCCATTTTTGTATACACTGTTGAACTACTCGTGAACCTTGGTTATACTACAGGAAGAATATAATTCACGAGGGGATGAGTGATAACCATGGCACAAGCAGTTGACCCGGCTATAGAGACGTTTGCACGTATTAAAGTTGTTGGAGTCGGTGGTGCAGGTGGTGCCGCGATAAACCGCATGGTTGAAGCTGGGGTAGATGGCGTAGAATTTGTTGCTATCAACACAGACGCTCAGGCCCTTCACAACTCTAACGCTACAACAAAAATACACATTGGCCGAGACACTACTCGTGGCCTTGGTGCAGGTGCTGACCCCTCGGTAGGCGAAAGCGCTGCTAGTGAATCACGTGATGAAATTAAGGCCGCACTCGAAGGTGCAGACATGGTATTTATTACTCTTGGCGCCGGTGGTGGTACCGGTAGCGGTGCGGGGCATATTGTTGCCAGCGTCGCCCGAGATATGGGAGTACTTGTCGTCGGCTTCGCTACAAAGCCATTTGCCTTTGAAGGTGAAAAGCGACGCCGCAACGCCGAAACTGCCATAGAGAAGCTCCGTGGGTCTGTGGACACACTAATAATTATTCCTAACGACCGGCTCCTCCAGACTATCGACCGCAACACGCCACTGCTAGAAGCGTTTAAAGTTGCCGATGACGTACTCCGTCAAGGTGTCCAGGGCATCTCAGACCTTATTACCGTACATGGTCTTATTAACCTCGACTTTGCCGATGTTAAGGCTGTCATGAGCAATGCAGGCTCAGCTCTTATGGGCATTGGTCGAGCCAGTGGCGACAACCGCGCCGTTCAGGCTGCTCAGCAGGCAATCGACTCGCCACTACTTGAAGTATCTATCGATGGTGCCAGAGGCATACTCTTCAACGTTATTGGTGGCCAAGACCTGTCTATGCACGAAATTAACACTGCAGCAGAGGCTATTACTGCGGCTGCTGACCCAGATGCTAACATCATTTTTGGTGCCACCATTAGTCCAGAACTTGAAGGAGAGATCATTATTACTGTGGTTGCGACTGGCTTTGACGCTGCCTACTTTGGCAATCGTCGAACATCAACGCTTGAGCAACTTCCTCCGGCACCTGTTGTTGCTGAAACAGAATCATTCCAGCCACTATCTCGTCCAAATGATACCGTAGAAAAGACTACTGACGACGACATGGCCGGTATAAATATGGATATTAAAGAAGACGACGCCGAGCATACTGAAACTGACTTCACCAAAGACGTTCCAGTGCCAAACATATGGTCTACCCAAGAAGACGAAAACGATGATTCCTCTAGCGACAGTACCGAACACAAGCCAGTTATATTTGGTCATGATGAAGATGAGATTGAGAAGCCATCATTCTTGCGTCGCCTAGCAAAACGCCGTCAAAAAGATGACGAATCTGATAAAACCGACAAATAACCCCTTAAAACGGCGTTGATTGTATTAAATAATACAGCGTAAATGTGCTTTACGACCACTAGCTATAGCGGTATGATAGTAAGTAAGCACACCATATATAGGATCACACTGTGTGAGGGATGATCTGAGAACGGGTAGCTCTTTAATACAAAATAAGGGGGTAAACATGAAATGTGGCCAATGTAGTGGCGAGGATACGAAAGTTATCGAAAGCCGTGATGTGGCCGAAGGTCAAGCCGTTCGTCGTAGGCGTGAGTGCATACACTGCAACTATCGGTACACCACGTATGAACGTGTAGAACGCCCGCAACTTATTATCGTCAAAAATGATGGCACACGGCAACTGTTCAATCGCCAAAAACTGCTCGGAGGATTATACCGAGCGTGCGAAAAGACGGCTGTCACTAGTATGCAACTCGAGAATCTCGTTCATAGCATAGAGCAAGAACTGTATGCTTGTGCTGAACCAGAAGTTAAATCTGGCAAGGTTGGAGAAATGGTAATGGACAGGTTAGCGACATTAGACGAAGTTGCGTACGTACGTTTTGCAAGTGTATATAGACGTTTTAGAGATATCGCAAGTTTCGAGAAAGAACTTTCTGAAATACGCGAGCGAAAAATAAGCGGATCTTTGGCCAAGTAACTAGTTAAAAAAGTAATAAACAAGTAGATAAACGAAAACTGGTATGGCGCCTAAGCCATCACAAATGAAAGAGGGGACGAAAATGGGACAAGCAACAAATAGTAGCGTGGCACGCTTATTTACAAAGCCAAAGAGCAAGGCTTATGATCAGATCAACTGGGTTAAAAGAGACTCAGAACTTAAGAACCCATTTACTGGCGAAATGGTGTTTCAGCAAAAGGACGTAGAGATCCCTTCGAGCTGGTCAATGAATGCTCTAAACATCGTGGCACAAAAGTATTTTACTGGCACCCCTGATACTAAAGGCCGCGAAGCCTCACTTAAAGACCTGATTGACCGCGTTGTTGACACTGTCGTGCGTCAAGGCGTGCAAGAAGGTTACTTCGATAACCCAACCGATGCAGAAAACTACCGTGAAGAGCTGAAGTATGTTTTGGCTACGCAACGCGCTGCGTTTAACAGCCCGGTTTGGTTTAACATTGGCGCCGCTGATCGCGCACAGCAGGCGAGCGCATGCTTTATTCTTGGCGTAGAAGACACTATGCCCTCGATTTTGCAGTGGTACACCGATGAAGGAATGATTTTTAAGGGTGGATCGGGCAGTGGTGTTAACATTAGCTCAATTCGTTCAAGCGTTGAACCACTTGGTAAAAGTGCTGGAACGGCTTCGGGCCCTCTTAGCTTTATGCGTGGCGCCGATGCAAGCGCTGGTGCTATAAAAAGTGGCGGCAAGACTCGTCGTGCGGCAAAGATGGTCATTTTGAACTCAGACCACCCAGATATTGAAGAGTTTATTTGGTGTAAGGCTATTGAAGAGCGTAAAGCTCGCGTCTTGCAGGCTAACGGCTTCGACATGAGCTTAGACGGTAAAGACATCTTTAGCGTTCAGTACCAAAACGCAAACAACTCTGTTCGTGTTAGCGACGAGTTTATGCAAGCAGTTATCGAAGGCAAGGACTGGGACCTAAAGGCAGTCAAGACCGGAAAGCCCGTACGTACCGTAAAGGCCCAAGACATTATGCGACAATTTGCAGAAGCTGCTTGGGAATGTGCAGACCCTGGCATGCAGTTCGACACTGTCATCAACAAGTGGCACACCACCCCTAACGCTGGTCGCATTAACGGCTCTAACCCTTGTAGTGAGTACATGCACCTCGACAACTCTGCATGTAACCTAGCCAGCATTAACTTGCTGCACTACCTAAACGACGATTTTAGTTTTGATGTTGATAGCTTTAAGCACACTGTTGAGCTTATTTTCACCGCCCAAGAAATTTTGGTTGGTTACAGCGAGTACCCAACAGAGCGCATTACTAAGAACGCACGTGCCTACCGTGAGCTTGGTATTGGTTACGCAAACCTTGGTGCGCTACTTATGGCCCAAGGCTTGCCTTACGACAGCCAAGAAGGTCGCGCCCAAGCTGCAGCTATTACCGCGTTGCTAACCGGTCACGCGTACGCTACCAGCGCACGCATTGCCCAAAAGGTTGGTCCTTTTGCTGGCTACCACAAAGACCGCGACAACATGCTTAACGTGCTTCGTATGCACCGTGAAGCTGTTGACCACATCGACGCAGCTGATGTATCAGAGGACCTGCTCAGCGCAGCTACTGCTGCCTGGGATGAGGCAGTCGAGCTGGGCGAACTCTACGGAGTCCGGAACAGCCAAGCCAGCGTGCTTGCTCCTACGGGCACCATTGGTCTTATGATGGACTGCGACACCACAGGAATTGAACCAGATCTTGGCCTCGTAAAGGTGAAGAAGCTTGTCGGCGGCGGCACCATGAGTATTGTGAACCAAACAGTGCCTCGTGCGCTAACCGCTCTTGGTTACACCAAAGAGCAGGTAAACGACATAGTGGCTTACATTGACACCGAAAAAACTATTCTGGGTGCTCCGCACCTAACGAAAGGGCACGAACCAGTCTTTGCCTGTTCTATGGGTGACAATTCCATTCACTACCTTGGCCACGTTAAGATGATGGCAGCCGTGCAACCGTTTTTGTCTGGCGCTATTAGCAAAACTGTTAACATGCCAGAAACAGCTACGGTTGAAGAAATTGAGCAACTTCATATTGACTCATGGCGCATGGGCCTGAAGGCAGTTGCCATCTACCGAGACAACTGCAAGGTCGCACAGCCACTTAGTATGGCTAAGAAAGATGGCGCCGAAAAGACAGAAGAAACATCTGCACCAGTTGCGCTAGAAACCATTAACGATGACGGCAAGATTGTTCTAAAGGGCGCAGTGCGGCGCAAAATGCCACGTAAGCGCGCTAGCAAGACATACCGCTTTGAAGTTGCCGACCTAGAGGGCTTCTTTACGGTTGGCGAGTATGCCGATGGCACTCCTGGTGAGCTATTCATTACTGTCAGCAAACAGGGCTCTACGCTAGCCGGTCTGATGGACTCATTTGCAATTAGCATGAGCCACGGCTTGCAGTATGGCGTACCGCTTAAGAGTTACGTTAAGACGTTACGTGGTACTAGTTTTGCGCCATTTGGCATTACTGATGACCCAGAAATTCGCACTGCTACGTCTGTTACAGACTACATTATTCGCCGTCTGGCGCTTGACTACCTTAGCTTTGACGATCGTCTTGAACTTGGTCTTGCTAGCTTCGACGATATGCCAGAAGAACAGACAAGCTTGCTTGAAACAGAGACTACGCCAAGCGCAAGTGTTGACATGCATGAAGATGCAACAAAGCAACAAGTTGCAGAAGAAGCACCTCCGGTGCGTGGAAATGAGGCGTTCGGCGCAAAGTCGACTACTACAGATTCCACAGCTCCACTGTGCTACAACTGTGGTAACCAGACACAGCGATCTGGTAGTTGCTATGTGTGTACCTCATGTGGTTCTACTACTGGGTGTAGCTAGGGCAGTAAGGAGGGGAATATCCCCTCCTTAGCTCGCTTCGCTCGGATTCTCCCTTGAAGTTATATGCAAAGATCCAGAAATAAATCCTGGATTTTTGCACGATTTAAGGAATAATTGTGCCATGAAACCATTTCTTTAAGGCCTCCGGCTTGGTTCTCTCATTGCGTCGAGTAAAAACAATGTTTTTTGCTCGGGCTGCTCTTTCCTGATTGGTTAAAAAAAGTTCCCTGAAATACATTCAGGGAACTTTTTGATTTTTTAATGCATTGTTTAGTCTATTAACTTTAAGAATTCCGGGTCATGGCGGCCTCTTAAAAACGCACTACTCAAATGGGGCGTTTTTATGGTAGGCTAAAAACAGATGAAAGTAATCATGCTTTACCGCCCGAGTTCCGAGCACGCCACTGGCGTGGAAGCGTTTTTAAGGGATCTTCTGCGACAGCACGACATTACCGACCGTAACATTCGCCAAATCAACGTAGACAGCAGAGAAGGCATTTCACTTTGTAGTATTTACGACATTATGAAGTACCCTGGAGTTATTGTGACTACCGACGAAGGTGGCTACATTAAAAGCTGGGAAGGCACGCTACCGCTTATGGGTGAGCTTATGAGTTACGCGTATAGCCCATAGGTAGCATGCACAGCAAAGCTTCCATTGAAAAACCAACACAAAACGAGTAAAATACAGCAGTAGAAGGCGTTTGCGACTACGCAGTGAGTGGCTATCAACCACAAATGTCAGTGAGAAGAACGGCCCGACTGGCCCAGTAGACCT
>JBATPG010000102.1:0-1707 GCA_049291335.1 Saccharimonadales bacterium (SeqCode)
CGGGCACAATAACCTTGGCTTGCTTCCCTGTTTCGTCAAGCTTAACTTCTGTAACCTTGGTTGGACTTAAAGCATTGGTAATGAAGGTTTTTACGTCTTCGTCCCAAATAATGATGTCGATTTTTTCTTGTTCGCCTACTTCGTTGACAACAGCGTTTACGCGCGTGCCATGGCCACCTACAAAGGTGCCGACTGGGTCAACGCCTTGTACGTTGCTTGCAACAGCAATCTTGCTGCGCACACCTGCTTCGCGGGCAATTTTCTTAATTTCTACAGCGCCACTGTCCATTTCTGGAACTTCGGCTTTAAATAGCAGTTCAATAAATTCACTGTTGCCACGGCTAGCGATTAGCTGAGGGCCACGTGGGCCACGCTCGACGTCTTTTAGAAAAACCTTAAGTCGCTGGCTAGGGTAATAGCGCTCGCCTTGTATTTGCTCGCTACGAGGCATAATGCCTTGCGCTTTGCCGAGCTCTAGGCGAACAATGTTGCCTTCTACACGGCTGACCATGGCGTTGACTATAGAACCTATTTTGTCTTCGAACTCGGCCATAACGATTTCGCGCTCTGCTTCGCGCAGTCGCTGCAAAATAACCTGCTTGGCTGTTTGCGCTGCAACACGACCAAAAGTATGAACCTTTTCGTGCACCTCGATAAAGTCACCCGGCACAGCGTCTTTTTTCATAACTTGTGCTTGAGCTAAGCTCAGTTCGTAGGCAGCATTTTCTACTTCTTCTACAACTTCTTTACTGACGTAAGCGTCAACTTCGCCACTGTGCAAGTTCATGTTTACGTGCACGTCTTGTTCGCGGTCTCCGTAGTCACGGCGGTAGGCAGCGGCTAGAGCCTGTTCTACTACTTCTTTTACCGTGTCTTCTGGTAGATTCTTTTCCTCGGCAATTGCTTGAATAGCTAGTGCTAATTGTTTAAAGTCCATATCCATTTTTATCTCCTTCTTTTTAGTTCAAGTTCGGGTATGAAAAAAGCCGACCTGCTTGGCCGACTGTTACTTGCTATGCGTCATTATAGCAAGTACTGGGGTCAAATGTCAATGCAGGTGGCCACATGCTACAATATTCACCTATGAATAAAAGCGTACCAAGACTATATACACAATTCCAGTCCAATCACTATGACCTTCGACTTGCCCTAGACGAAACGAAACAAATGTTTTATGGCACCGTAACAATTACAGGCAAAAAAGTTAACCGGCCAAGCAAACGTTTGACCTTTCATGCCAATGGCATTCGCATTACAAATGCATCCATTACCTACCACGGCAAAAAAGAGAGTGTTAGCGTAGACATAGCACGCATAAACCATCAAAAGTCTTTTCACGAGGTGCGCCTGCACACAGAAGCACAGCTTTTCCCGGGTGACTACGAAGTCGTAATGGAATTTCAAGCACCCATATCTGCAGCCATGACCGGCATATACCCTTCGCACTACAAAGACAACGGCAAAGACAAAACAATGTACGCCACACAGTTCGAGTCTCATCATGCACGCGAAGCGTTCCCCTGCATAGACGAGCCAGAAGCTAAGGCCACATTTGCACTTACTATGCTGACAGAAGCCTCCCATGTCGTATTGTCAAACATGCCCGTAGCCACCGAATTGTCTGCTGACGAAAGTAACCCACTTGCCGCAAAGGTAACGAGCAAGTCACCGCTAAAAGTCACTACGTTTGAAACATCACCCAAAATG
>JBATPG010000103.1:0-8642 GCA_049291335.1 Saccharimonadales bacterium (SeqCode)
GTCTAAGTCAGAGCCTTCAACAAGCAACAACAGTTCTCAGCAAGAGGATACTTCTGGCAGCACTGCAAAAAACGACAGTGGTCGCAAGGTTTTGTTACGAGCACCAACAAGCAACCCTAAGCTTGAATATGTCATTTACGAGCCTCAGCAAAACGGCGCGAACACTACAATTTACTTTGCAGTAGAAAACATCTGCTCTGGTTGCTCGGAATCCACCTATACTGGCGCAGTTACGACATCGTTCAGTAATAGAACGAACTCATACCTAGTTGATGATAGTAATGGCAAAAAATACTCAATAATTACCGACGAAGACGGTGAAACACTCGCTTCACCTGGTTGCGCTAAATTGATAAAGTTTGGCGAAAAGGCAGAATGTTTCGCTTCTTTCTCTAAAGTGCCTTCTGGCTCTACGGTTAGCTGGGTCTTTGGTTCGACGCGCATAGACAACATAGCAGTAGAATAAAATGGATTCATTACTGAGCAACAAAAAGCTGCTTTATGCGGTACTAAGCCTAGTTACTCTAGCACTGTTATCAGCAATCGTACTTGTGGGCGTAACGATTCTAAAGTCAGACTCTAGCACAGACACTACTTCCACCAAGAGCACCCAAGACGGGTCTTCGTCGTTTAGCGACGGCACAGTTAGCAACCTGTCTGGTGGCGTGTCTTCGTACCGAAACATAAAAGGCTTAACACTTCGCGTGAACCAAATAGAAACCTGTAGTGCTGATACGTTAACAGCCTATGTATCTGTCAGCTCGACTGCGGGCAACGTTAACACAAACTTTGGCAAAAACGATGTGAGCGTGTATCTGGACGGCAAAAAAATGACCAGCTTTGAATTTAGCCCCGTTAACCTAAAAGCTGCCCCTTTGCGCAACATGTTACTACTAGACCACTCTGGTAGTATGACCCCAGACGCTATGGCAAACGCCAAGACCGCCGGCATAAACTACGTAAGCAAGCTACAACCAGACGACCAAGCTGGAGTGATTCAGTTTAACCAAGTTGTTGAAACACTTGTGCCGTTAACGAAAGACAAGGCACGAGTTTCAAGTGCCATTAACGGCATAACCCCACGGGGTGACACGGCAATCTTTGACGCAATTGGCACCGGCATAGACTCTGTCGCAGGCTGTGGTCGCAAAGCCGTAACAGTACTTACAGACGGTGAAGACACTGCGTCTAAAACATACACCCAGGCTTCGGTGACTGCTAAGACTGCTCAAAACAATCTGCCAGTGTTCGCGGTAGGCATAAAAAGTCCAAACTTTGACCCAAGCGCCATCCGAGACATAGCCGAAAAGAGCGGTGGTTTGTACCTAGAAGCAGACACGCCGGCAAACATCACTTCCCTATACGACAAAATTGACGGGCAGCTAAGAGGCCAGTTTGTAGCTAATTTTAAAATGCAAATCAAAAAAACAAACACTATGCATACCCTAAAAATTGTTTCCACTGTTGAGGGTTCTGACACTGGCAGCGAACGGGTGTTTTTCTACTAGTCATTACAGTGTGTAGCCGCTAGTTTCCTGTCTGTGAAGCCTATGTGCGGCTACTGACACGCTTTGAGGCTGCCATACGTCTTATGAGTTCAGCATTCGCTGATATGCTACAGTTTGTAGCTACAACTGAATGGCGGCTGGTGGTGAAGATTCCCACCGGGGGTCAAAGAATAGGCGTATAGATCCATTTTTGTTGTCTAGCACAAAGCTAATGTCACCGGTTACGCTCTGGCCGGGCATCAGGTCACCAGCCTTAATAGGCGATTTTATACCATACACGGGCTCAAGTTGACGTATTGACCCATAATTGTCTTTTATAAATACATCGTTGACGGGTAAAAATGGTTGCTTGATATTTGATCTATTTTGCACGGTCAGGCGTACTATCAGTGCGTCTTTGTCTACCAGCACTTTGTTTGTAAACACTTCGCGGTACGGTTTGCGCTCGACGCTTTCAACGACAATGCTAAATGCATCTGTTTTGACGGTCTCTCCCAGTTTACCGAAGTTACTCGGCGGTTGCTGTGGTACTAAGGCTATAAAAAGACCCATAACAACACCTGCGACAATACAGTGAGTAATAAAAGCTTTGTAAGGGGCCAGCTTCTTAAGCCAGCGTCGTATAAACGAATATTTTGACTGCTTTTTCATGCGAGCACGGCTATATAGTAAGGGTTAATGTCGGCGATTTCCGTAGTTGTATGTCTGTACTGCGCGCCTGAAACAGGTTCTCGCGTGCCGGTTAAGTATGCTGTGATGCTTTTACCGCAAGTGGTGGTGTTGAACATCGCAGTACTTTTTGGGTGTTTGGGAATGTATGCCGTAATATTGTAAACTTTGCCACTGTGTATTACCCAGCAGTTTGTTTTAGTGTTGTGCGCTGCTACCTGCGCGGCAGTGCAAGGGCCGCCAGAGCCACACTGCGGAGTTGGTGGCGGAGGAGGAGGTGCTGGAGTCGGTGTTGGGGTTGGCTTAGGAGCGGGAGTTGGGCTGGGTGTGGGTGCTGGGGCTGGAGTTGGTGTTGGAGCTGGAGTCGGTGTTGGGGTTGGCTTAGGAGCGGGGGTTGGGCTGGGTGTGGGTGACGGAGCCGGAGCGCCACTTGCAGAAGACGCTGGTGGCACTGTCTGGGTCTCTGATACATCTTCGCTAGTTGGCTGTGTCTTTGTACTAGCGTCCTCAATAACGTTTCCTGCGGCATCTGTTACGGTAATGTCTCCGTCGGCGTCTTTAGATATGGTTGCTCCGACTATCTTTACGCCGTTTTTGTCTAGCGCTACAGTTTCGCTGCGGACTTCTTTTTCAAAATATCTAGATGAAATGTTGTCTAGGAACGATGAGGGCGCAAGTATGCCCATTGCAAGAATAACCACCGTGGCGCTTAACGATGTGATTAACGAACCGGCAACTATTTTTTTTATATTCATGACATTGAAAATTCTTCTGTATGTATTTTACTACGTTTTACGCCCATTTTGCGCAATTGTGAACGCATAGACTTCATCATCAGGGGTGGCCCACAAATAAAAAATTCTTTTCCTTGCAAGTTTCCCGATTGTTGTAGTATGTGTTCTGCGGTCAAATGAGTCTGGGCTTCTTGTGAAACAAAAGGAAAATACCGAAAATTCTGATATGTCTCGGGTAAATATTGAGCCAAAACACCCTGCTCTATTAGCTCGCTGCGTGTTTGCACCGTGTAGTACAAGTCGACCGGGGGGGCGTATAACGAATAATCTCTGGCCATGCTTATAAAGGGCGTTATGCCTATGCCGGCGCCTATCCACACCTGCGGAGAGCTAGAGAAGTTCCTGTAGCTAAACTTACCAAAGGCACCCTCTATTTCGGCCACAGTGCCTACTTTTAGGTTTCGTAAATTGGTTGTAAAGTCACCGAGCGCTTTAATGTACAGCACCATGCCATCTATACCAGGATTCGTGGCGACAGAAAACGGATGTGTTTCGTCAACAATACCGTCTTTTCCACTCCACAAAAAGCGTACATACACAAACTGACCAGGTTTAAAGTCTATATTTTTTTCTAGTGGTGCTAAGTATATGCCCATAACATCTTTTTCAAAAAAGGCGACGCTTTTTACTTCGTACGGGGCCCGGCGTATGAGCACATTTCCCAGCAGTGTTCGGTATACAAATGCCCCGAGCCCAATACATATCCATACCGCCATGTATATTGTTAGCAGTAGCGAGTCAGAGACGTCTGAGTTAATGAACAAAACGTGAATACCGGCAAACAAAAATGCTACACCGAGAAACTTATGCGTAAACAACCAGAAGCTATACGGCAGTTTTACGAAGAAGGTAAGGATTAACAGCACCACCATGCCAATAAACGCAATGATGCCACTGTTAAACGCTGTAACCTCTTGTGCGAACTCTAGTGTGCTTTGGCTGTTGAACGTATCGGGTAACAAAAACACGGCTGCATTTTTAAGGCTACTTAGCGAACCCAGGTCAATGTATTGCACTGCTAAAAGCAACGGGTGAAACAGTACTAAACACAAAGCAATTCCGCCTGTAATGTGGTGAGCAATGTATACCTGGTTGAGGCCATTAAAGAAATTTTCTAGCCATGGTTTTCTTATGGCCAGCAACATGTTAATGGCATATAACACAAACCCTACAAGCCCGGTTACTAAACCAATTGTTTTTAATGTTTCTCGAGTATCATAAAACAGCTCGTTAACATCGTTTACCGCCAAAAATATGAGTACTGGTATGCAAGAAAAAACAACGATTAAAATCCAGCCTAGTTTTTCCTTCAACCAGAATGTGATGTCAGTTTTTTGCATTGGTGAAGCACAGCATAAGCATTATAACTTTATAGTACACTTAAGCTAGATGATGTTCAACAAACTAGCTCTTACGCGAGCGTTTACTGCGCATGGCCGGCAAGACTTGCAACGGAGGTGCTGAAAGTATGTTGGCTCTCCCATACCCAGCCGAGTGAACGCACTGAGAACTACGTAGGTTATTAATTTACTTAGTTTCGTTTTGGTATACTGAGCCATATGAGCTGGATCGCCTATAGTTTTATGATGTTTATTTCTTCGGTTGCACTATACCTTACGGTGCGCAAATCATCGCTCATGAATACGCCGTCATATCTAACCAATTTAGCTATGTTTGCGATCCCACTCTTTGCATACGTTTTTATAGGAGCTTTTAGCCACTCTAGCTTTGCTGTCGCATGGTTGCAAATACTCATCATAGTCATAACGGCCGTATTCTTTGCATATGGTGGCAATAAGGCTTCTTTGCATGCAATTTCTGTTGCGCCAAACCCAGGATATAGTCTAGTTTTGTCTAAAAGTTATGTCTTGTTTACGACTATTGTCGCAGTCGCACTTCTTGGTGCAGAATTAACGGCCCAGAAAGCAATCGCTATACTCATGATTGTCGCGTTTTCTGCGTTAGTCATGGTCACAAAAAGTGACACCAAGAATGTTTCGTCCGAGAAATGGATAGCCTTATCTTTTGGCGCCTTCTTCGCATGGGGGATGCTATCGCTAATTTCCAAGTATTTGTTCAGTCAAGGAGTTGAGACTATTACCTTTCTTATTTACCTGTATGCAATCGTCACGATATGTATTATCGCGATAGATAAGGTTAAAGTTAGTAGAATCAAGGATATTTCTACTCAGGCAAAGGTTTTGCTTATTGGCACGGGTATTTTCTCTACGTTGTTTAACCTAGGACAGTTCGAAGCCATTCGACTTGCCCCCAATGTCGGTTATGTGAACGCGATTAATGCTGGATCTATTGCAGTAGTAACTATACTTGCGGTGCTACTATTTAAAGATGAACTAACTATGCGTAAAGCCGTAGGAATCTTTGGAGTAACGCTAGGACTCGTTTTGCTTCTCACCTAGATTGCTCTATGGCCCACATCATGTGGTTTAGTTTTTCTCTTCAAACGACAGTATGAATATACCCTGACAGCAATACATCAAAATAAGTACCATCGTCTATACTGAAGATATGAAACCAGATTATGAAATAGTGGCGTTTAGTACCGCCCAATATTGGCGGGAGTGGTTAGAGACTAATCACGCAAACACCGACGGAGTGTGGCTACGCATGTACAAAAAGGCGTCTGGAGTGCCCTCTGTAACATACGCGCAAGCACTCGACGACGCTCTTTGCTATGGCTGGATAGACGGACAAAGCAAGTCCTATGACGACGTGTCGTTTATACAAAAGTTTACACCTAGGCGCGCACGCAGCATGTGGTCGAAGCGTAACATTGAACATGTTGCCCGGCTAGAAACAGAGGGCCTAATGAAACCAGCAGGCCTAGCTGAGGCAGAACGAGCCAAGGCCGATGGCCGGTGGCAAGTTGCTTACGACAAGCCCACAGATATGGTTATACCGAAAGATTTTTTGGCCGCAATCAATAAAAACAAAAAGGCCCTTGCAACATTTGAAACGCTCAATAGAACTAGCTTGTTTACCATAGGTTTTAAGCTACAAACGGCAAAAAAACCAGAGACACGGGCTAATCGCATGGATGCTTTAATAAAACTGCTCGAAGAAGGCAAAAAACCCTAATTATTTGCGAAGGACTTTTTCCATCGGCTTCCCTTTTGCGAGCTCGTCTATAAGTTTATCTAGGTAGCGGATTTCTTTCATAATAGAACCTTCCATGTCTTCGACGCGTATGCCACAAATAACGCCAGTTATTAGTTTACGGTTTGGGTTTAGCTCGGGCGCATGTGAAAAGAAGGTCTCGAAGTCTGTTTGTTTACTAATTTCTGTTTCTAGTTGGCCTTGCTTATAGCCCGTTAACCAGCGAATAATTTCGTCTACCTCGGCTTTAACGCGTCCTTTTCGTTCTGCCTTAGCGACATACATAGGGTACACACTTGCAAAGCTAACCGAGTATATGCGAGGGTTGTCCATGCTCTTTATTCTAACAGCAAGAACTATAGCAATTAGCCTGACATGCATTGCAGTACACAGAACTTTATATGGTATGTTTGCTATTATTAGCGTATGAAACGTTTTGCTATAGCATTTGTCTTACTCTTTACGCTCGCTGGTGTCTCGGCCCCTAGCTATGTGGCCGCTCAGACAGATGTAAACAACTTTTCTATACAAAATTACCAGATTGATTATTTCCTCGACCGTGATAGCGATGGGCGCTCTACCTTAAAAACAGTCGAGACTATAGCAGCGGTCTTCCCTGCCAACGACCAAAACCATGGCATAGAGCGCGCAATTGCCGATAGCTACGATGGGCACACCACCAGCCTCGCGATTAGCTCTGTTGTAGATGAAAATAACATGGCCCATCCATACAGTCTGTACAATTCAAACGGCAATGTAGTCGTGCGAATAGGCGACGCAGACAGGTACGCTCATGGCCCTGTTACCTACAAACTTACATATACACAGCGAGACGCTACAAAGTATTACAAAGACACAGACCGAGACGAGTTTTACTGGGACACCAACGGCACAGAGTGGCGAGTGCCTATAGCGAATCTTTCGGTACAACTACATGTTGCAGAAAGCTTACTCTCCGAAACTACGGGCGATGTTGCATGCTACGCCGGGTTTAGCGGCTCAACGGAAGAATGCACATTTGAGAACGACAATGGTGTATATATGGCAACTTCCACAAACCTTAGCCCAAGCCAAAACGTAACAATAGCCGTAGGGTTTAACGCAAAAACGTTTAACCCATACCAAAAAAGTCTTGCAGAAAAACTAATTGGCTTTGTAGTTATAATTGCCCTACTAAGCACCCCTATTGGCATTGCCTTAACCATTTGGTACATCGTTCGATATCATCGAAAGTCTAACAGAACAGACGAAATACACCCCATAGCACCCGAATATATTCCACCTAAAGACACTAGTGTCTACACGGCGGCAGCTATTTCTAGAAAACCTGGTCGTAGCTTTAGCGCTCAGCTTATAGACTTTGCGGTTCGGCACTACATAAAAATTTACGAGACACGCAAAAAGTCGCTGTTTAAGTCTGCCCAGTACGAACTAGAGATTACTAAAGACATTTCTAGCCTTAAGGTCGAAGAGCAAGAGTTGCTACGAGACATCTTCCCTTCTACAACCGTAGCCTCAAAACTAGACATGGCGAGTATGAAAAACAACTACGCGCTAACTGCAAAGTTGCAAGACAACCCTGGCAAACTTACTAAAGCCATAACTGGCGAGTATGGCTTGCGGGCACGTAGCGACGCAGAATCGCGCTGGTTTAAACGTGCCGGTTTTGTAACGCTAGCTCTGGCTGTGCTGACGTTTTCACCATTTATACTCGTCGCCTCGATTGTTAGCTTTATATGTGGAGCAACACTTAAGCCTCTTACCGAAAAGGGCCTGTCACTTTCTAGATATTTACACGGTTTAGAAATGTACATTAAAGTTGCAGAAACAGACCGGCTTCGTATGCTACAAAGCCCAGAAGGGGCAGCAAAAGTTGGCAATACTGTTGACACCAACGACTCAAAACAACTTATTACGCTATACGAACGAGTACTCCCCTACGCCATACTATTTGGCCAAGAAAAAGAGTGGAACAAGCGCCTTGGTGAGTACTATCAAACAAGCAACACCTCGCCGTCGTGGTACGCCGGCAATAACGCCGTATTTAACGCGGCGGTATTTAGTACGGCGATAAATAGCTTCAATAGTTCGGCAACGTACAGTAGCCCTGCCAGCTCTTCGTCGGGAGGCAGTAGCGGAGGTGGGTCATCTGGCGGTGGCGGCGGTGGAGGCGGTGGCGGCGGCTGGTAACCCACACACCTGCTTGATATAGTAGCTACATGTCTAAATACGATTTCTTTATTGCTGGGCGCTGGCGCAATTATAATGAAGTACAAAAAGTTCTAAACGCTGTCCGAGCACACGACAAAACTGCATATTGTTTTATTGAGAATCTTTATGAAGGTTCTAAAATTGAGTTCAAACATGACAAAAGCATTGAGCTTATCATGCAAAAACTTGAGTCATTATCCAAAGATGATGATTTTGTAAAACATATATTTGCCAATGACATGCAGGCCCAACGAGACAGCGACGCGTTCATCTTGGTACTGCCCGCTGGGATATCAGGACACGTTGAAGCTGGTGCCGCCTATGGAATGGGCAAAAAATGTTA
>JBATPG010000104.1:0-4059 GCA_049291335.1 Saccharimonadales bacterium (SeqCode)
GCAATAGCACGCGTTCTGGCCTGGCGGATCCACCACGTAGCGTACGTACTAAACTTAAAGCCCTTGTCTGGGTCAAACTTTTCAACGGCACGTAGCAACCCGGTGTTGCCTTCTTGTATGAGGTCAAGTAGGTCGAGCCCACGACCAACGTAGCGCTTGGCAATTGACACGACAAGTCGCATGTTTGCTTCGGCCATTTGGTCTTTAGCGTCTTTTTCACCAGCAACAACACGGTGCGCAAGTGCTAGTTCTTCTTCGGCGTTTAGTAGTGGAATTTTACCAATTTCACGTAAGTATAAACGAACCGAGTCGTCGGCGATGTCATCTAAGTAGGTTTGGTCGGCAAGTACAACTTCTTCCTCTTCTTCGGCCTCTGCAAGCCATTCGTCTGTTAGCTCGGTAGCAGCTGGTTCTTCTGGCACAGAAACTTCTACACCTGCTTCGCTAAGTGCAGTGTACAGTGAATCGAGCAATTCAACATTTTCTGGTACATCGGCAATTTTGTCGAAAATGGTTTTCGAGTCTATTTTGCCGTCTTTTTTAGCCTTAACAACTAAATCTGTCTTTGCTTGCTCTAATAGTGCTTTGGGGTCTTCGTTCTTTGGCGCCATAACGCTCCTCTTGTATAAAAGTTAAGGTTGTTGATTGGTTTTTAATAACGCATCGAGGTCTTTTACTTTGCGTAAAAGTTCGTCTGCTTGTTTTGGTTCTGCATCATGTAGCGCTGCGGTGAGCGACTGTTTTTGGTTTCTTACAAATATACTTACCAATTTTGCCCGTAACCTTGTTGCTTCAAGTGACTGTTCGAGGGGCTCTAAGTCTTGGTAAAGAGTCTCATAGACTAATGTTAGTATTTTACCATACTCTGCAAAGTTTTGCACGCTCGCCTGATCTGTTCCGTCAAACTCTGGCTGGTTTTGTAGCAGTTCAAAAACCTGTTTTGCTCGGGGATCGTCGAACATTTCGGGGGTAAGATCATACAGTGCTTTTCGCGTACTTGGTACAACAAGTGTCAGTGCCATCAGGTGCTCTTCAATACGCTCCTTGTCAGATATAGTCGTACCGTACGAGTCTGGCTTTTTGGCTCCCCTGCGGGTTGGTTGGGCTACCGTATCTTCACCAGTTAACTTACTGCGAAGTGCCTCTTTATTAACCGATAAAATCTCGGCCAGTTTGCCAAGATAGTGGTCTTGTTCGACGCTGTCATTTAGCTGACGAATAACGGCTAACACAATGTCTGTAAATGTTCGCTTACCAAGAGCAGTAGTAATGTCAGTTGTGGTTAAGTATCGGTCTATCAGCCAATCTACCGCGTACTGCGGTTTTTCAATGGCTTGATGCCACAGTTTTACGTCTTGTCGTATAAGTTCATCAGGATCTTTGCCACTGGGAATAGTAATAACCTGCAGGTTGATGCCTGCAGCATGTGCAATTGGTATGGCGCGCTCGGTTGCGGCAATGCCTGCCTTGTCGGCGTCAAAACAAAGCCGCACATCACCCGTTAAACGAGCTAGTAGTTTTACGTGCTGCACCGTTAGTGCTGTACCGGCGGTAGCTACAACTTGCGGTACTTTGGCTTGATGACTGGTAATAACATCTAGGTTGCCCTCTGCAAGTACTACATATCCGCCCTTACGAATAGATTCTTTGGCAAAGTGCAGTCCATACACATGGGAACTCTTGTCGTACAACGGCGTACTTGGCGTGTTTATATATTTTGGGGCATTTGGGTCGTCGCCCAGCAGCCGTGCTGTAAAGCCAATAACCCTGCCCGAGGCGTCGCAAAGTGGTATTTGCAACCGGCCCCGAAACATATCTTGCAGCCCACCACGGTAGGCGTTGCTGGTAAGGCCCGCCATTTGAATATCTTTTTCGCTGTAGCCCTTCTTTTTCAAAAAGTCTAAAAGCGCAGTGCCATTGTTTGGCGAGTAGCCAAGGCGCCAGGCCACAATGGTGTCGTTAGTAAACCCACGCTTGGTGCGTACATAGCCTAGCGCCTCTGTACTGCCCTTTAGCTGTGCCTGATAAAACTTGGCCGCTAAATCGTTGATTTCATACAGCCGGTCTTTAGACTGTATGTATTCTCGTTTACCCTTAGAGTTGTCTTGATACTTAGTTAGGTCTACGCCAGCCCGCCTGGCCAACACATCGAGCGCTTGCCGAAAGTCTAGGCCTTCCATTTCCATAACAAACGAAAACACATCACCACCACGGCCACTGCTAAAGTCGTGCCAAATCCCCTTGTCGGGGCTCACCACAAAACTTGGCGTTCGTTCTGGCGTAAACGGGCTTAAGCCCTTAAAATTACGGCCTGCACGCTTAAGCTGAACGTATTCGCCCACAACATCTTCTATGGCTAGTTTGGTACGTACCTCTTCTTTTGCATCCATCCCGTTTGAAATCTTTTCTTGATTAGTTACTCATAATACTGAATGCCCGTATGCATAAAAGATCTTTATAGTTGCTCTTACTATTCAAACGGGATCCATCTACACCTTAGTATCGGGTATGCACCCAGAACTATCAAGTATAAGGAGCTTACCAGCTTGCTGCTAGCTCTACTTTTTGTGGCGTTTAACAAAGGTTTCAGTCGCAGTATCTGGCGGGTCTTTTCTAACCAACAAACCCTTGGCAGCAACTAAAAATGCATCAGTTAGACTCAGGTTAAATTCTGCGTCACCTACCCTGTCTTCGCCTGGAACAGTTGAACCATATGTGACGGTGAATCTTTCATCTTGATTTTGGTGTGAAAGCGCAATGCATAAACGTGCGACACCCTTGACCCCCTTAATTTCGACTTCGGTCTGTGTTTCTTGTGGGTTGACCGCTCCCCAACTTAACTCAACGCGCGTACCACTCAGCAAAGTTCTAGTTAGTACTTTGTATGGTGCAGCGTCAGAGACAGGTAGTGGCGGCTCGGCAAATATTTGTATAACTTCTAGCATTTTCTTTTGCGCTTCTTTGTCGTGCGAAGCAGAATCATCACCCAGCAACATTGGAGACATAGTGGGGCCTAGCTCGGCCGTAACGCCATGTTGAGATTGTGGAGCTGGGTTGTTAGGTCTATTTCGAGCAGGCATAATTGTATACTGTATCATATTTGTCAATATTTATCAAGTAATGAGTCTTCCTTTCTGAGCGAAGCAGTAGCGGTTTAAGGCAAAATCAGCTACCATAACAGTGTGAACCCGCAAGACCCCTACCAACCCCAACAACCGTATCAGCCACAGCCGACACCTCAAACACCCCCACAGCAACCCCAGAACGGGCAATACAGTGTTGTGCCCCCGATTGTTGCCAACAGTTCTACAAATGGTCATAACCCGTACGAATTTATATTTAATGCACAGTCTCAAAAGAAGCCTGCGAGCTCTATGCTTAAAAGAATAGTACTCGCTGTTATTGGCCTGGCAATACTTGCCGTTATATTTGCCGTTGTTTCTAGTTTTCTTGCATCTGGCAGCAACTCTGGCAAGCAACAACTCAAAACCATCACGCAGCTACAGGAAGAACTAGTAGGAATTGCCAAAGATGGGACAAAAAACATTAGAGACCAATCACTCAAAAACACCGCAACTACGTTACAGCTAACAACTGCCTCAAGTCAGGCCCAATTACTAGCTTACTCTGCAAAAAATGGCTTTGAGATTGACCCAAAAGAGTTAGGGTTATTGCACGACAGTGCAACAGATAAACTGTTAGCCGACGCCAAGTCTACCAGCACCTACGACACGACCTGGAAGCAAATTACTAGAACCCAGCTAGACGAGTATTCTGCAAGTATTAAAAAGTTATTTGACCAAACTACAAAAGCAGAACTAAAAAAATTATTAAGTACGAGTTATAGCAACGCGCAACTTATTAGCTCACAGCTTAAAGAATAGACTATTTCCTAAGCGCCAGTTACAAGATCATAGCTGTGTTGTATAAGAGCCTGGAGTTCTTCTTCAGGTAGTTGGCCGGTTAGCACAATGGTGTTCCAGTGTACTTCCCATGAGACAAACCATTGCTTCGCAACGGTTTTTCTCATCGCGCCGGCAAAATGGAATACATTTTGTC
>JBATPG010000105.1:0-7830 GCA_049291335.1 Saccharimonadales bacterium (SeqCode)
GTGAGTTGGGCTCATAACGTAGTGGTCAAGCCGTGTGCGCAGCAAACTTTGTAGTGTTGGTGTTAGTTCAGTGTGGCGACTGTGCCACAATGTATCAACATCTTGGTAGGCTACCGTACCTTCGCGTTCTATGACACGTACTGTTGCATGGTGTTCTGGTAGGGCCATAGAGTGTCGCACGCCATCGACTTCTTGCTCGTGCAGGTACTTGACGGGCATAGTTTTTTTGCCCGACTCGCTTTGCGTGTGGCTGGTAAGAAACAAGCCGTGTTTGGCACGCGTAATTGCCACAAACAATAGTCGCCTAGCAGTGTCTTCCCCGCCCGAATCGTGCCGAATGTACGCCAAGTTGGCAGGTAGCGACAGTTTGTTGTTGCCACCGGTAGCTTTGCTACCCCATACGCTGTCGTGCATGCGAGGTAAAAATACATAGTCGTACTCGAGTCCCTTGGCTTTGTAGACCGTTTGCAGCTGCACAGAAGATTCGGCCTGAGCAATAGGGTGCGTGTTTATAAGCGGCTGCTCGGCTTCTTGATATGTTTTATACATGTCGAGTAAGGCGTCAACGGTAAGCCTGTCTTCTTCGCGCGCCTGTTGGGTGCGTAGTTGTTCGCGTATGACACTTAGGTGCGAAATAGCCTCATAAAAGTTTAATGACGATTCGTTTAGTGAATCTGGTGAGAAATAAAACTCCTTAAGAGGCGACGTAAAGCTAGTGTGGTCATATAGCAAGGGTTTCGCGCCCGTTAAATAGTCTAGGGTAAGCTCTAGGCCAAGCTCCTTGGTACTGGAACTTAGCTGCAATAAAAACTTTGTTTGCTCATGTGTTTCTGGTAGTTCTAGTGCGCGTTCGCACCAACGCTTTTCGTCTTCTTGATGCTGCCTGGCATGTTCCCAGTTTAGCTTCCAAATGGTTTCAGTGGGCACTTGCCAATGCACAAGTGACAGCACCTGTGGTAGTAGCTCGTCCATAAGGGCCATATTGTGTTGCCCAGCCGCACGCAAAAAGCTACACGCTAGCAACATCCCCTGAACTATTGGCGTTTCAAAAATATTTTCACGCTTTTCGTAGGTAACCGGTATGCCTTGTTTGTTTAAAAATGGTACGAGCGATTCTAAAATTGCGTGCTTTGGGGCTATAACTGCAATACTGTTCGGCTCGGCGCCATTTTGTATTAAGCTCGCAATAGTGTCGGCTATGTAGCCATTTTCTGCGGCCGTAGAGCTCAACTCACTTCTTTGCAGAATTGCAGTGTCGGGTAAGTCGGTGGCAACTGCTTCGATGTCTTTTGTTATTCCTGGCAGTGCATGGTGCAGTCTGGCCTCTATTTGCTCGGCAACATTGTGGGCTAGGTGTAATACATCTTTGTGCGAACGATAGTTTTGCACAAGGTTTATTACTGCCACATCCTTAAAGGCGTGCGTAAACTGCACCATGTTTCCAATGTCGGCACCCTGAAACGCAAATATGCCTTGGTCGTCGTCGCCCACTGCCATAACATTTGGCCTGCCTTCGTGCACGGGGTGGTCTGCCAGGCTTTTCACCAGCGCAAACTGCGCTGCGTTGGTGTCTTGGAACTCGTCTAGCAGTATATATTGGTATTTTTCTTGTAGGTTAAAACGTAGCTCGGGCTTTGATTCTAGCGCCGCTAGAGTTTTTAGTATCATGTCGTTAAAGTCGTACTGCCCGCTTCTATCAAGAGCTTCTTGATAGCGCTGGTACAGGTTCGCCAGCGAAACCATTTTGTCGCTAACGCTAGGGTTGGTAAACGTCCACTTGTCGTTTTCGTCTTTGTACAGCCATTTGTTTTTCCAGGCGGTTAAGGGTTTTGTCGATTCATCATTACTAGCAGATGTAAGTGCAGCATCTAGTTCTGTGCTGGCTTGGACGGCTAACGATGCATCACTGGCCTGCAGGGCGCCCAGTATTTCGTTAAACAGTTCTTCGGCAACAGTAAGTTTACGTGGAATTTGCTTATGTACACTCATTAGCTCGTGTATAGCTGGCGATAGCTGCGCACAGGCTACGGCATTTGCCTGGGCAAGTGCAATAACGTCTTTGGGATACATATTTGCTTGCTTAAGGTCAGAAATAGTAGAGACAACACTCTTTATGTAGTAGCGGCTGCTTCTTAAGGGGTCGCTAAACGGCAGGCTGGCAACAATGCCCGAAACTATTTCTAGCTGGCCAAGTTCGTTTATGGGGCGTTCCATACGGCTATCTTCGCCGGTGTCGAGGTCTATAGTGTTAAAAAAGTCTGGGTACGCCTTAATAATGTCGCTGGCAAAGCTATGGTAGGTACTAATATGTACGTCGTAGGCATCCTCGCCTATCATTCCTCGTAACCGCTCGCGCATGTTTAAGGCAGCAGCTTCGGTAAATGTTAAACACAAAATACTACTCGGTAGCGTGTCTGTCTTGCGCAGTATATTTGCTACACGGGCGCTTAAAAGTTGTGTTTTGCCCGTGCCGGGCCCGGCTAAAACAAGCAGCGGGCCATCTACTGCGTCTACCGCCTGACGTTGGGCAGTGTTTAGTTGTGCATATACTGTTTCAAATCCACTCATTACCTCTAGTATGGCACACCTGTTTCACCAAAACTACAGACCGTTCCGTAAACAAGTGGTTCCCTCTCGTTATATGCCCCCCAAGAGCATACAGCGACCGGGACTACCAAGCCTTTATACCCGCTCAATCGATAGTAATTGCGCAGATTGTAGTGGCCACCGCACGTATTTCTTATGTTTTAGTTGACACCATGGAATAAAAGTATAATTATGTACCTAGAGTATATTGATATGCTAGCAACGGCATATGCACATAAAGAAAGGCCTATCTATGGCAAAGACAAAAGTTAAAATAAACACAAAAAATACAAAAAAGGCAAACATGAAAAACGCAACGGTAAAACCAAGAACCAAAAAATCTAAAAATCAAGGACTATGGGCAAAAATCAGTCGGCTACCAAAGCCAGTCGTTATTGTGGCGTCCTTGGTTATCTTTAGTGCGGTTGGCACGGGCTTAATGGCACTTTCTAAGGCTGCTTCATTTCGGTACACTAGCTACGCTGCTCACGTCGAAACAAAAGGCTGGATGCCAGAGGCGCAAGACGGCAATACGGCTGGAACAACCGGTCAGGCTAAACGGCTTGAGTCACTTCGCCTAAGTCATTCTGCAACTACAGGCGCATTTACGTGGCGAGGACATGTTCAGAAAATAGGTTGGCAAGAATGGCGAGACACCGCCTCAAGCATTGGAACAACCGGTCAAGCGAAGCGACTAGAGGCATTTCAGCTGACCATAAAAGATCCGACCGCAGCGGCAAACTATTCGGTTCAGTACCGCTCCCATGTGCAAAAAATAGGTTGGCAGCCGTGGGTTTCTGACGGGGCTATTTCTGGAACTACAGGTCAAGCACTTAGAATTGAGGCAGTGCAAATTAGGGTTGTAGCCAAAAACCCAACGACTACTCAGCCTGCGCCAACTACCCCTACTGCACCACAACCGACCGCGCCGACCGCGCCGACCGCCCCAGCGCCGACTACCCCTACAGCTCCTAGCGCCTCGGCAGCAGTGCGAATTGCCTTTACCGCAGACACCGGCATGGAAAGTACAGGTCAACGAGTACTTTCTACTATTGGGTCCCGCAAGCCGGACGTCACGAACATACTTGGTGACTTTGCATACGCACCCGGCAAAGAACAGGCATTTTGTAACCAAGTAAATAGCCGAATTCCCGGTAAAGTGCAAATTGTTGCCGGAAACCACGAAGAAATTCCTAACCCAGATGGCACCATGGAAAACTTTGAAAAATGCTTACCTGACGAAGTAGGTGTAACTGGTCGCTATGGTCGAGATTATTACTATGACGTCGGTTCTGTGCGTGTTATTTTGATCAGCCCAGATATACCCCTTACGACCGGACTAAAAACCTACCGTTCTGGTACAGCCGAGCTCGAATGGTTAAAAACTGCCGTGCGACAAGCAAAAGCAGCTGGTAAATGGACAATAGTTGGCATGCACCACCCATGTTTCTCTATAGGCTTGCACGGTTGCGCTGACACAACATCAACAGTATCTGACGTATCAATGAGTCTTGGTGTCGACTTCGTGGTAAGTGGCCACGACCACAACTACAGTCGCACCCATCAACTTAGAGGCACCAAAGCGGCACCCTTGATTGTCGACAAAGATAACGCCTATGCGCCACAAACGGAGACCTCTAAAGGTAGCGTGTTTGCGGTTGTTGGTAACGGGGGCCATAAACCTCGCTCTATTGGCACCAAGACATCTATTTACGCTGCGGCAAACGGTACCAATTCGTCTGGCGGGTTTGTCTATGGCTACGGAGAAGTTACAGCTACACCAACCAAGTTTACCTATCAGTTTGTCTCGAGCGGTTCTCCTACGCTTTCAGACGGCTTTACAATTACACGATAAAACATCATAGCATAGCTAGAATCGTCGAAGCGAAAGCTTCGGCTTTTCTAGTTACGTATATATGTCAAAATACACAAATGTTGCCAAGTATTGACAAGTGTGTTATAATATAGTAATAGACGTATACCGCTTAGTCGACACTGAAGTAGGACACTAAACTTGTGTTGTTACTCTCTCCAAGTATACTTCGTTAGCCGTTTTGAACCCTAATATTTCTCTTGGTCGATCATTTAGATACACGAGGCACTCGTGTATCTTTTCTTTTGTGACTGTACTAAGGTCTGTCTTCTTTGGTATGAAGTGTCGGATCCACTTGTTGGTATTTTCTACTAAGCCTTTCTCCCAGCTATGGTAGGGGTGCGTGAAGTAGAATGGTGCACCGAGTAGCTGCTCAAAGTACTGCCAGTAGGTGAACGCTATGTCGTTGTCTGTTAGGATAGTTTTGAGTGTGACCCCGTCAAACATCCGACGCAGAGCTCGTGAGAGCTCTTTCTTGGTTCTGTTGGGCAGTAGCTCTATGAGCGTACGTTTACTCACGGTATCTACCGCGACAAGCAGTACGGCTTTGCTGCCGCTTTTTGTGGGACTGACAATGAAGTCAAGCTCCCAGTGACCAATCTCGTCGCGTAGAATGCGTTCTTCTATCCACTTACGTTCACCAATAAGACCACGTCGGTACATGGCCTTTCTTCTTTTTGGCTTACCTTTGAAGTAGAGCTTGTGCTGTAGTGCGTACAGCGTGACGTAGCGGTAGATTGTACCCTGGGAGATGTGTCGTTCACGCAACGACGCCGCAATTGTCTTTGGCGACCATTCGAAGTCAAGCTTTTCGTTGACGTATGTACGTAACGCTTTGTCTCGAGCGACCTTATTGCTCCAGGTTCTGGCGTAGTAGCGCTTCTGGTACGCTTTGACACTGGCTTTCTTGGCACAATACTCACCAGAGACGGCAAGATTCTTCAGCTCATAGCTGATGGTATTGGGGCTGCGCCCCAACTCACGGGCAATGTAGCGGATGCTTTTGCCGTTTGTATGCCAATGTTCTATCTTTACTCGATCTTCATAGTGTAAGTGCTCATATTGTTGACCCATAGCTCCTATTGTAGATTTTGATCTACTTGTTTGACGGACTTTTCTGTACCGCTTCATGACCTTAACCTTTCTTGGCTAGTGTCCTACTTCAAACGGGACTGGAGGATACTTCTTGCGGGTATCAGTACGCGTTTTGCTATAGGGTTGTTTAGGTCTTGTAGCGTTACGCTAGTACATCTGGTTCGTAAAGTGGCCACACACAGGGCAAAGGTCTTCTCTGTCAAACACGGTCGTGAACTGTTCGGCGGCGTCGAGTGGGCTCTGTAGCTCTAGAAAGGCGCCAACATCTGCACTGTTGCGTAGCATCCAGCCTATTTTGCCGTCAAAATACCATCTGCCCCACTCTACACTTGCCCAGCGCGGGCCAACCGGTGTTACGTAAATGGGCTCTTTGGGTTTATATGCTAGTTTTGGCCTGTCTTCGGCTGCAAATCTTACGTTATGAGCATAAAACTCTGCGTCGTACAGTGCTGTTTGCGCCATGCCGCTAAATGGTGTTTCGGCATTATCCCCCAGCACAAATATATCTTTGCTTCCCTCGGCGCGTAAAAATTCGTCTACAAGAACTTTGCCACGAGGGCTTAACGCAAAATCATTGGCGGCAAAAAATGGGTTGTTCGCAACACCAGCTGTCCAAACAATGGTGTGACTGCGCAGTGGTTTGCCGTTAACCGTTAGTTCGTCTGCAGACGCGCCCTCTACCTTGCTGTTTAGGTGTAGTTTAACGTTGAGCTTGCGAAGTCGCTTTGCAATACTTTTGCCGACTTGTTTTGGCAGGCGCGGCATAAGGCTTGGCGCAGCTTCTACCAAGTCAATATGTGGTACGCGGCCTTTAATGCCATGTTTCTTTATAATATCGCGCAGGTACCAACTAAGTGCACCCGCTAGCTCTATACCAGTCGGTCCGCCGCCAACAACAATGTAGTGCGTATCTGGTTGGTTTTCTGCAAGCAGTAGGGCGTGTAAATGTCGCTTGAGCCGTAGGGCTTCGTCTATAGACTTAATACCATAGGAGTTTTCTTTTAGGCCCGGTATGCCAAAATAGTTTGTGGTAACACCAAGTGCTAGCACAAGCTGGTCGTACGCTAGTTTGTGCCGCGACTGCAATGTTATGGTTTTTGCCGTCTTGTCTACCGTAACTACAGAATCAATAACTAATGTAACGGCAGTCTCTGCGAGCATATCTATAAGGGGTATGGCAGACTGTTCGTCGGCGCCACCAGTAGCTGTGCGGTACAGGGTTGGGTAGTAAATAAAATCTGGCCTGTCCGAGACGAGTGTTACTGCTACATGTTGCTGGCGGGCTAGTTCAAGCGCAGTTTTAAGCCCTGCGAAACCTCCGCCCACAATAACAATATTCTGAGGTGTTTTTTTATCTTTTTGCATCTGTTGGTATTGTACCAGTAACCATAAGCGGTACGCAATTATTGCGCAATGCAAAATGTTGCTTTACCTCGGGTGTGCAACCCGCGTATACTAACTATAAGCAATATGAAGAACAGAAACATCGCCAAAAAAAACCCCAGCCTTGCTGAGAGCCTCAGAAGCCACGGCTTTGAGGGTGGCTTGCTAACAGACGCGCTTAGCCGTGATACCTATAGTCACGACGCGAGTATGTTTGAGATTCGCCCAGAAGTAATTGCTCAGCCCAAAAATAGCGCCGACGTACAGCGGCTAGTTCGCTATGTGGCGGCAAATAAAAAAGATATCCCAGGCTTATCACTTACCGGCCGTTCTGCTGGTACCGATATGGCTGGTGGCGCAATAAACAACTCTATAGTAGTAGATTTTGCTAAGCATTTTACCAACCTAGGCAAAGTTACTGGTACTACCATTGCTTCTCAGCCAGGTGTTTTTTATCGTGATTTCGAGAGAGAAACGCTAAAGTCTAACTTACTGATGCCCTCCTACCCTGCCAGCCGTGACATGTGCCAAATCGGCGGCATTGTTAACAATAATTCTGGTGGCGAAAAATCTCTAGAGTACGGTAAAGTTGAGAGGTTTATTCACGAGCTTAAGGTAGTGTTCGCCGACGGCAAAGAGCACACCGTTAAACCGCTAACAAAAAAACAGCTCGAAGCCAAAATTAACAAGGGCGACTTTGAGGCCAAGCTTTACGAGCGAGTGTACAAGTTGTGCGAAGACCACTATGACGTTATTAAAGAAGCAAAACCAAAAGTTAGCAAAAATAGCATGGGCTATGGCCTCTGGAACGTGTGGGACCGCGAAACGGGCATTTTTGACATGACACAACTTATTATCGGGTCCGAGGGTACGCTTGGGCTTACTACAGAAGC
>JBATPG010000106.1:0-7165 GCA_049291335.1 Saccharimonadales bacterium (SeqCode)
CCTTAATGGTTACCTATGACCAATATCAGCGTGACGATTTCTTCTATGACACTGACAGTGAAGAAGAAACCAAGAAGGTTTCGCGCTTACGACGAGCAATATCAAAAGCCAACGTAATTAAAAGAAACAAAAAGTAACATTAACTGTTTACATCTCGTAGTAAAAAGTGCTATAATTGTATGACGTTATAAAATTATGGCAGGAAGTAAAGAAGTAATCGAATTAAATGGCGTTATCGTCGAGACCCTCCCTGGGACTCAGTTTCGAGTAGAGCTTGAAAATGGTCATAAAATTATAGCCCACGTTGCCGGTAAGATGCGAAAACATTTTATTCGTATTGTACCCGGAGACAATGTTACGGTAGAACTAACGCCTTACGATTTATCAAAAGGCCGCATTACTTACCGTAAAGGCTGAACTTTCGTCAAGATTGATTCATCAGGCTGAAATGTAGCAATACTTTTCGTAGCACGAATCGTTCTTAGCGAAAGTTCGCCTAAACAATATTAACTAAGCAGTGAGTCACCCTCCTGGAAGGAGAATGATCCGTACATGAAAGTGCGTGCAAGTGTAAAGAAGATCAGCCCCGACGACAAAATTGTTCGTCGTAAGGGTCGTCTTTACGTTATCAACAAATTGAAACCAAAACATAAGCAGAGGCAGGGGTAGTATATGGCACGAATATCAGGCGTTACTATTCCAGCTGAAAAGCAGATTTGGGTTGCTTTAAACTACGTCTTCGGCATTGGTCCGAAAACCGCTGACACTATTTTGGAAGCAGCTAAAGTCGAACGAACCGTTCGTACTAAAGACTTGACCGACGCAGAAATCGGTCGCATCCAAGATTTTATTAACGAAAACTACACCGTTGAGGGTGAGTTACAACGTATAGTCAGTGGTAACATTAAGCGCCTAAAAGACATCGGTAGTTACCGAGGTCTTCGCCACAAGCAGGCTTTGCCGAGCCGTGGACAGCGCACTAAGACTAATGCACGTACACGTCGCGGTAAAAAAGTTACTGTGGGCGGTACTGCTAAAAAAGTAGCAAGTAAGACATAGGAGGAGCAATTATGGCAGATACACCAAATCCAACTGCAGCTCCTGCTGCAAAGAAAAAGAAGAACAAGCGAAACGTTAGCGCTGGGCAATTACACATTCAGGCTACGTTTAACAACACTATCGTCACAATTTCTGACACAAGTGGCAATGTACTAGCAGCTGCTAGTGCTGGCGCGTGTGGCTTCCGTGGTTCTAAAAAAGGAACCGCCTACGCCGCACAGGTTGCAGCTGAAAAAGCTGCCACCACCGCTAAGAACAGCTTTGGCATGACTAAGGTAGAAGCGTACATCAAAGGCGTAGGCCTGGGACGTGACGCTGCTATTCGTGCAATGGCAACCGTCGGAATTGCTGTCGAAAGCATTACTGACGTAACAGGAGTACCCCACGGTGGCGTACGTCCTAAGAAGGCACGAAGGGTTTAATCATGGCACGAGATAGACAATCTATTGTTAAGATGTCGCGCCGTGAAGGCTATGCGCTACATCCAAAGGCCCACAAGGCACTTGCAAAGCGAACTAACATGCCTGGCCAGGCTCCAAACGCACGTATGCGCAACAAGCCAAGCCAGTATTCATTGCAGTTACGCGAGAAGCAAAAAGTAAAGCGACTATATGGTCTGCTTGAAAAGCAGTTTAGCAACCTAATGGCAGAAGCTAGCCGTACACCCGGTCAATCTGGTGCAACATTGTTGCACTACCTTGAACGACGTATGGACAACGCTATCTACCGAGCAGGATTTGCGCCAAGTCGCCGCGCGGCACGACAGTTAGTAACACACGGCCACTTCATGTTAAACGACCGCCGTGTCGACATTCCTTCAATTCGTTTGAAGGTTGGCGACAAAATTACACTTCGTGAACACAGCAAGTCAAGCGAGTACTTTAAGAAGCTTGACGACACCAGTCCAGTGCCTTCTGTTATTCCTACCTGGGTTCAGGTAGACCGCAAGAAGGTTGCCGTTACAGTTACCAATCTTCCAGTTCGAGACGACGCCGAACCAGAGATCAATGAACAACTAATCGTCGAATACTACTCACGCTAAGGGAGGCTGAGCACTTATATGTCAAAAATGATTCACACTCCAGGACTAGTTGCCGTAGAAGACCACAATGCAACTAGTACGACATTTGTCGTAGAACCACTACAAAGTGGCTATGGCATGACGTTGGGCAACAGCCTTCGACGCGTATTGCTTTCGAGCATTAGCGGTGCTGCAGTTACTAGCTACAAAATCGAGGGTGCAACCCACGAGTTTACTGCTATCGACGGCATCAAAGAAGACGTTGTTACAATCATGCTTAACCTTAAGCTCGTACGCTTCCGCGTGTACGGCGACACTGCGCAAACACTGCGTATTGTTAAAAAAGGTAAAGGCGTTGTTACTGCTAAAGACATTCAGGTTAACGCCGATGTTGAAGTAGTCAACCCAGACCAAGTACTTGCTACTATCGACGATGACAAAGCTTCTCTAACCATTGACCTTGTTGTAGAAACAGGCCGTGGGTACCGAACCATCGAAGAAAGCACCGCTAAGAAGCAGAGCGACTTTATTGCCCTAGACGCAATCTTTAGCCCTGTTGTACGAGTACGCTACAAGGTAGAAAAGACTCGCGTTGGTCAGGTTTCAGACCTCGACAAGCTAAGTCTAACTGTCGACACCGACGGTTCTATTAGCTCACGAGATGCATTTGAAGAAGCAGCTGCAATCTTGGTTAACCAATACGCGGCACTTGCTGGTACAACTCGTGTTGTTACCACCGAAGCTGCCGCAGTAGCACCAACAGTCGGTGAAGGTTCAGGTGATGAAGGCTCAGTGCTTAACACATCAATCGAAGACCTAAACCTTACTGCTCGTACTACAAACGCACTCATTAACAACGACATTCACACTATCCAGGATCTGTTCGCGTTAAGCGACGCAGAACTTCGCGACCTAAAAGGTTTTGGAAGCAAAGCTCTAGACGAAGTCAAAGACAAGCTTGCGGAGTTGGAGCTCTAATATGCACAGACACGGATATCAAGGAACGAAGTTTGGTCGTGAGCGTGACCAGCGAGAGGCTCTTATTAAGAGCTTGGCTGAATCGCTGATACTCCATGGAAGTATTGAAACAACACTTCCTAAGGCCAAAGCAGTTGTTCCCTATGTTGAAAAACTCATAACCAAAGCTAAAAAGGGCGACCTTCACAGCCGACGAATGATAATTGCTAGCTTAAGTACGCTTGACGCAGCACACAAACTCGTCGACGAGATCGCTCCAAAGCTTGGCGGACGCAACAGTGGTCACCTGCGCGTTGAGCGCACCCGTTTCCGACGTGGTGACAACGCAGAACTAGCACGCGTTAGTTTTGTAGACGACCTAACCGCAGCACCTGTTGCTGCACCTGTTAAGGCCGTAAAAGCAGCTGCAAAGCCTGCTAAGGAGGCTAAATAATGAAAACGTATTCAGCTAAACCAAATGAAGTAACACGCAAGTGGTACGTTGTAGACGCAGCAGACGCTACGCTTGGCCGACTTTCTACCCAGATTGCAACATTGCTAACTGGTAAAGGTAAGCCGATGTTTACTGCTCACATCGACTGCGGTGACTTTGTTATCGTACTTAACGCCGACAACCTACGTGTTACCGGCAGCAAAGAAGAAACTAAAATGTACTACCGCCACAGTGGCTACCCAGGCGGTCTTACAGAAACCAAGCTTAAAGACGTTATGGCTAAAGACTCTACCAAGGTAATTCACGCGGCAGTGCGCGGCATGCTACCAGTAAACAAACTTCGTGACGGCCGTTTGGCTCGCCTCAAGATTTATACAGGCAGCGAACACAACCACGCAGCTCAAAAGCCAGAAACCATTAGTTTAAAGTTAAAAGGAGCTAAGTAATGGCAGAATCTAAGACTCACTATTACTACGCTCTCGGCCGGCGCAAGGCTGCTACAGCTCGCGTTCGACTTATGGCTGGCAAAGGCAACATTACTGTTAACAGCAAAACTCTAAACGAGTACTTTGCAGACAGCAAAATGTTTTTAGCCGAAATCCAGAAACCATTTGCCGCTCTAGAGCTACCTGCCAAAGACTACGACGTAACAGTTGTTGTTAGCGGTGGTGGCCACGCAGGGCAAGTCGACGCAATTCGACTTGGTATAGCTAAAGCTCTTGTCGAAAAAGACGAGAATTACAAGTCTACCCTTCGTCGAGCAGAACTTCTTGGCCGTGATAGCCGAGAACGAGAACGTAAGAAATTCGGTCTCAAAGGCGCTCGTAAGCAACGCCAGTTCACCAAGCGTTAGTAGACGCACCGTATGTACTAAAAGAGCCTTATGGAAACATAAGGCTCTTTTTGGTTTGAAATGTAATTTCAAAGACGCTTAATTATGGTATAGTACCATATTAATGAAAGCCCGAGCCCCGACAGCTTTTGAAGTATACTTACAGTATGGTGATATGACGCCACCTTTAAGCGCGTTAACTCACTTTGCCGATGCCATACGCCCAGATAATGGGATTAAATCCCTAGTCTTAGCAGAAGTACATATAGACGCCAGCACAATAGAACCAACTAAATCGGCACCTCGCCTTGCTGTAGCTACTGGATTACTGAAGGAAGTCGTAGACCATACTCAGTACTTACTGAATCGTGGCTTTGAACGTAGCGCAGACATTAGTAGTGAAATTGCAGTAGCAGCTGGGTTAAGACTTATAGATGTAAAAAACTATGATTCATGGATTAATGGCGGAGTAACAACCAGTAACTATCCCGAAATTGTCGCATCTGTTTCACAAATTGCTGATTCCCACATGTCAGCAGGTGCAGAAGACAAACTAAGAGAATATTTTCCCATTCTGTTAGCTTCGCGCATGTTATATCGTGAAAATCGAAATGAGCGGCAGCCTGCCGCTGGCAGGATGGCCTTAACAAGGGAAGATTGGCGTCCAATCTGTGCACCAGGCCAGAACCCGCGGTGGGACTGCGCGTTGTTTTCTAGAGACGAAGATCACGACTTCACTAGGCCTACAAACAAAGTGCAGGTCAAAGTCGGGGAAAAAAGAGAAGTAACAAAGTTCGCTCAAGCAGGCGTAAAGTGTATCAGCCTCAGGCAGTTAGGCCTTGCCGACACATTTGATGTGCTCGACAGATGTTACGACGAAGTAGGTTTGCCAATTATATACGAAGGTGAGCCGGTTTCGAGTCGAGAGCTAGACTTTCGTACGAATAGATTGTTAACAGAACTAGATCTTGCATAAGCTGGCTCAAAACGGCGCATGGTTGACAAGGACAAATCTTAAGAGTATAAATACACAACATGATTAACGTACAAACAAGCCAGTATTGGTTTACCGACACAACTGTGGCGGTTTGTTCTGTGCGTTAAAATAACTTTGAACTCATACAAGAAACCGCCACCACGGCGGTTTCTTAATATAACAAGTAGAGGATTACAAATGTTACTAGGAACAAAATATGGTGGGCTTGCATCCACACCAGAAAATACGTTGCCCGAAGCCTGCCAAGGCTGTATTGTTGGGGATTTGTATCCTGCAAGGGTTGGGCGATTGTGCATAAAAGTAGTTACAACTAAACTCAACGGAGCGTTAACCGCTGGGAGTCCTTCAGCGGGCTCTTCAGCATGCAAGGAACTAATTATGGAAGAAGCGGCAATGCTTACTCCGGCCAGCCTAGCTTTACATGATGTAATTGATAACCCCGGTCCTGCACGATTTTAAGGTATACTAAATACATATGAGCAAAAAAATAATACTCACTGGGCTTCGCGCTAACAACGATTTACATATCGGGAACTATTTTGGTGCACTGTTGCCTATGATAGACATGGCCAAAAGCCGTGCCGACGAGTATCAAATTAACCTGTTTGTGCCAGATTTGCACAGCTTTACAACTCCTATAGACCATAGCCAGCTACAACAGCAGATTATGCATAACTTAAAGCTGTTTGTTGCCGCTGGTTTACCACTTGACCACCCAAATGTGCACATATACCGCCAAAGCTATGTACCAGCTCATAGCGAGCTCACCGTTATACTAAATTCTTTCACAAGCTTCGGAGAGATGAGGCGCATGACACAGTTTAAAGACAAGTCAGGAGCTCAAAAAGCTTTAAATGTGCTTAATGAAATGATAGATGCCGCAAGCATATCTTTAAAAGAAAGTGCTAAAACTTTGGACAATGCAGCGAATGAAGAAGTTAATCTTCGTGAAACTGCTATAAAACTTAAAGATTCCTACTTAAAGACGCTATCCACCTACGATAGCTTTATCAGCAAGACAGACGAATATATAAAACGATCTGAGAATTTAACTTCAACAATCGGCCTGTTTGACTATCCAGTACTAATGGCGGCAGATATTTTGCTATACAACACTAGCTACGTTCCCGTGGGCGAAGACCAAACACAGCACCTTGAGTTTACTCGCGATATTGCAGAGCGCATGAACGCTAAGTTTGGTGAGCTATTTACCGTGCCCGAACCCGTAAAAAAGCAACACGAGTTTTTCGGCCACGGCGGAGCCGATAAAGAAGGAAATCATCAAGGCTTACGCATAAAAGACCTGGCAGACCCTAGTCGCAAAATGAGTAAAAGCGAAGCAACCGACAAAGGTGTTATATTCTTGGGCGATAGCCCAGAAGCTGCCGCAAGCAAGGTAATGAGCGCGGCTACAGACTCTGTAGGAGCAGTGCATCTCGATTATGACAACCAACCAGGCGTTAGCAACTTGCTCCAAATACTTGCATTACTGCAGAACCGACCATTGCAAGAAGTAGCTGCAGAATATGATGGCCGCGACCGTTACGGAGACTTTAAAAAAGAAGTCGCCGAAGCAGTACAGAGCTTTTTAGCAGATTTCCAGCAGCGTTTAGCGAATGTAGACGAAGCTGCACTCATGGCAAAACTCACGGCAGACGAACAAGCTATGAACCAAGTCGCCAACGAAACGCTCAACCGAGTTCAAAAAGCAATCGGGCTAAGGTAAGCAGTAGCTATGGCAAATTTAGAAACTAGTAGGGCCCAACGCCTTGACCAACGAGTAGTTGAGCTTATCCCAGAACTAAGCCGCAGCTTTGCCAACAAGCTTGTAGACGACGGCAAGGT
>JBATPG010000107.1:0-3412 GCA_049291335.1 Saccharimonadales bacterium (SeqCode)
GTCTTGACCAGCTCCACCGGCAAGTGGCTCTTTAGTCTTGGCGTCGACACCGGCAAAGTCTAGTACCACCTCGTCGCCGTCTTTAGCGGCTCGTTCTACTGGCTTCTTAACTGCACTGCGGTGACGAAGGTCAGTAATAACAGCGTCTACTTCTGCTGCAGTCACACTGACTGGGTCTCGTTTAAAGCTAAATTTTTTGTAGTCTGGGAGTGTAATATGACCAATTGTTTCGATCTTGGCCGTAAATTCAATAGTGGTAAACGGTACAAATTTTGTAATGTTGAGTTCTGGTGGCGCAACGGGGCGAAGGCCTTCTTTTATTGCAGCTTCGGCGTAGTACTTTTGCACGGCTTCGTCTAGAAAACGGTTTTGTAGCAGGGCTTGGTCAACATTTTTTTCGACAATTGCTTCGGGTGCGTGACCTTTGCGAAAGCCCGCAAGGTTAACGTCTTTTGACAGGTCTTTAAGTACAGCAGATTTTACAGAAGCTAGATCTGCTTCGTTTAAAGTTACTGTTAGTTCGGTTGTAGTTGAGTCTATAGATTTGGTGGTTGTTTGCATAAGTAGCTATTTTAACACCTCTAAAGAGAAATTTCTAGGGTGACAACAGTAATTATGAGAAAAACTAAACTGTTGTTAGCGCCAGACTACACTGCCGATAGCATCAGGCCGAGTAGCGTCAACATAGCCCCAGCCCAAATAACTTCAACGACCCACAAACGCTCACCAACTTTCCACTGTATGTTATGGTGAACACGCCAAAACCACCACTTGTGCAGGGGGTCAACACCGGTTTGCTTAACACTTAAAAAGCGCGGATATGACAGCAAGTCTGGCAATGTTGCTACAAAAGCGCAAACTGCTGCAAGCAACCAGTTTTCGGGGTGAGCCAAAAATAGGCCAAGTACAACACCAAGACACAGTAGCGCACCACCCACAATTTGTATGTAAAACATTTGCCGAGAGTCAATGCGCTCGGCGTTTGAGCCGCCCGGAACGTCGTAGTGAGGAATAGCGTCTAAAACAAAATGAGACAAAAACGCAAGTGGCAAGGCTAGCCATGGGTTAGTAACGGCCAGACCTATAACAGCTCCTGTCAGAGCATGGTTTGGAGCCGTCACGGTTAGTCTTCCTCGGGTTCGTCAGCTCGACGATAGTCCTTAATAATTGAAACTATTCGGTCTAAGCCGTGTTCTTCGCTATCGCCGGTGTGTAGGTTTTTTATGTTAAACCGGCCCGAGCTTAGTTCTGCTTCGCCAACAACCATCAGCCATTTTATTTGCTTCTTTACCGCTGCTTTTATTTGCTTGTCTATGCGACGACCAGTGTTGTCTACGGCAATGTGCAGACCCTGAGACCGTAGGTCGCGCAGCATGTGTTGCGCTTTTAGGTAACTAGTTTCGCCAATGAACGACATGTAGATATCTGTTGTCGAGTGTAGTTCGGGCAATAGACCGTGACCTTCTAGAAACAGCTGCAGTGTAACGTCGCCCATACCAAAACCAACTGTTGGCACAGGCTCTACGCCGAACATGCCAACTAGGCCATCGTAGCGGCCACCACCAAACATACTGCGGTTATTTTCGGGATTGTTGTCTGACACTTCAAAAACAATGTCAGTGTAGTAGTCAAAGCCACGCATAAGAGTTGCGTCAAAGGTAGCACTTGTAACTCCAGATTCGTCCAGCATGTCCATAAGTATTTGCAAGTCTCGCGCAGACTCATGAGTACGTGCCGCTTCGGGCAGGTCTTTGAGTGTCTTGGCTTTGAGAAGTTCTTGCAGGTTTGTAAGCGTGCCAGAATCGCGCTGATGAGGAGTTAATAGCGCCTGCACCTGAGCGTTAAATGTCGTTGGCTCCATTTTGTGCATGCGGTCTATGAGGCGTATTAGCGTTTGACTTTGGGTTTCGCCAAGTCCAAGATACTCGCCAAACATAAAGTTGGTTAGTTTGCGGCTGTTTAGCTGTATCCGGTACATGGCAGGCTTTGCGCCAAATCGCTTAAGTATTTGGTCTGAAAGTACTATCATTTCGTGCTCGGCAAAAACGTCTTCTACGCCAAAAATGTCGACGTTAAGCTGCCAAAATTCACGCAAACGGCCACGTTGCGTGCGCTCATAACGCCACACATTTGGTATGCTGTACCAACGTAGCGGATATGCCAGTTCTTGACGCCTACCAGCCACCATACGGCTAACCGATGGGGTCATTTCAGTTCTAATGGTTACACTGCGGTTGCCGCGGTCGGTAAAGGTATAGGTTTGCTCATCAACAATTTCTTGGTTGCCCTTTGCCAGAAACAGGTCGGTGGGCTCTAGTATGGGCGCGTCGTAGGCCTCGTAGCCAAACTCTTCGCAAACGTTCTTCATTACGTCGAACATGTAGGTCTGTATACGCTTGTCCTCGGGGTAAAAGTCTCGAGCGCCTTTGTATGGTTGTGTTGATAGTGTCATATATTTCTCAATTATAGCTTATTGTTTGCTGTATTGTATGTGGTTACTTTGCACAGATCGATGCTGGTGATATCATCTTCGATAATTCGCAGCCCGTTATCCCGTAACGAATCACCCGAAAGCACTAGCTCAAATATAGCATCAATTTCATCAGGGTATTGCCATGGCACCGCTTCGATGCCACCCGTTTGCCTACCCACCGCTGGCACTAAGGAGTTAATGCCAAGCTTTTCTTGTAGGTCGCGAACGGCAGTATTAGGGTACGAGGTGGCCACTCGAAGTGGCTCGTTATTGGCAATTTTTGACTCCACCCGTCTCACCGCCTGCCTCGTATCGCATGCAGCCAAGACAAAGCGTAGTGGTTGGCCACGATCATTCACAATAGGCAGGAGTGTTTCTGATCTCGCGCCCGGGACCGGGTTTTCAGTAAGAGCGTCCGAACCAGCAAGACCCAAAGCACCAATCCCGGCCAATATAACGTTGCGACTTATCTCTTTGTCACGTTTTCTATAGTATGTTGCCTCTGCGCCTTGGTATATGAAGACATCTTCCAGGAAACTGGGGAACTTCAAAGTTGTTGTCACGGAGCCAGATTTGTGAAAGCGCTAAGTTGCCAGAAGAAACCATAATTGTCTGAGTTGTCATAATGTATCCTTTTAGATATTCAAATTTGATGTACATAAAAAAAACGCCGGAGTTCATCCGGCGCTATATGTGCGAAACATAAAAAACTAGCCGATGATCTCCGGGGTTGTATGTCGATGATGGTTGATTGCGTATGTAAACATTGATGTTTATTATGAATATTCTTGTTATATTTGTCAAACTTTAGCAGCTGAATTCTAGTTCCAAATGCAACACTACCACTTTGCCTCAAAGACTTCTGCTGGTGTCCGGTAGCCTAGTCGTTTCCTTGGTCTAGTATTTAGCAGCTGGACCGCCAGGTCAAGCTGCGCTTGG
>JBATPG010000108.1:0-6193 GCA_049291335.1 Saccharimonadales bacterium (SeqCode)
ATGAGTTCATAAAAGGTGTCTAGTGGCGCCTCAGAGGGCACGTAGGTCTCAAATGTAGCGTTGGCACGCTCGGCTAGCCGAACGTTGTAGCGGGCGTGCTTGTGCATGCCCATCCAAATGGTGTCTAGGGGTTCATGTATGGGTAGTACCCACTCAATTCTCGGCTGCAGGCTCGACATCCGTGCTACAGCATTTGTGGCGGTAGAGACGCCGGTAGTAGTTATAAGCCTCGTGTTATCTATACGCACAAATGTGCAACCCAGGCGCTGGGCAATTGGCTGTAAAGCACCTTTAAGTGCAGCTAGAAGCTCTTGTGAACAATCAGTTACTACGGGCCCGTACGGAAAATATAAATAAGCAAGTTTGCCAGGAGCTGTGTAGCGAACTCCAACGCCGCAACCGACTAGCTTGTCTTTGTTCGTAATCGTTATACAGACTACCTCTTTGCCAGCTGCTACTTGAAGTTTGGCATAGGCCGGTGACTGCAAAAACGAAACAGAGCTTTCAAGCTGGTCTTCAATTTCTGCTAACGCGGCCGAATATTCATCGTGCGAAACAGGTTTAACGTCGTAGGTAAGCATAGCTATAGTATGGCACAAAAAACTGTTGTTTGTCAGCGTAAACACGGGCAGGTTTCTGCTATACTGGTAAGCATATGCAAGAAAAACCAGCGACAGCGGCGCCTCAAAAGGTGACTGCTCAAAAAACATCATGGATTAAACTTGGGCTTGTTGGAGTGGCAATATTTGTTCTCGGCGTTCTTATTGGCCAAGGTAGAATTGGCCTAAAAACCTCAGGTAGTAACTCTTCAACTAGCAACCTTTCTGCGCACATAGATTATGCAAGCGTCGACGAAGTGTACAATGCTTTGCGAGCAAATTTTGACGGAAAGCTTACCGACCAACAAGTACTTGATGGGCTCAAGCATGGCCTTGCAGCCAGTACAAACGACCCGTACACCGAGTTTTTCTCTGCTAAGCAAGCAGAAGAGTTCAACAACGACTTACAAGGCACAATTATTGGCGTAGGGGCTAAGCTAGAAAAAAATAGTGAAGGCAACATTGTTGTTGTGGCACCAATAGAGGGCTCACCGGCCCAGGCGGCAGGTGTTCGCGCACAAGACATTATTGCCGGCATAGACGGCAAAACAACTACCGGCATGTCCGCCACAGACGCCGTGCTCAAAATACGTGGCGAAAAGGGCACAAAGGTTACCCTAACGCTCATAAGAAACAAAACTCAGCGGCTTGACTTAACAATAGTGCGTGACGAAATACGTGTCCCAACTGTCACGAGCAAAATAGAGGCAAACAACGTAGGCTACATGCAAGTCAGCCAGTTTAGCGACGACACCGACGAGCTAGCTATTAAGGCCGCACAAGATTTCAAAGCCAAAGGTGTCAAAAGCATGGTTTTGGACCTACGTGACAACCCAGGCGGCGAAGTCGTTTCGGCAACAAACTTAGCAAGCATTTGGTTGCCAAAGGGTAGTGTTGTTGTAGAGCAGCGCCGAGGAAAAGAAGTACTTGAAACAGATAAAACAAGTGCAGAGCCAATTCTGCCTGGTATGACAGTGGTGGTGCTTATAAATGGCGGCTCCGCTTCAGCATCAGAAATAGTCGCACTGGCGCTTCGCGACACCATCGGTTCTAAGATAGTTGGCGAAAAAAGCTTTGGAAAGGGCGTTGTGCAACAGCTAATACCATTTGACGATGGCAGTGCACTAAAAGTTACTGTAGCGCGATGGTTCTCACCAAAAGGCACAAACATCGACAAAAAGGGCATTACACCGGACCAAAAAGTTGAACTCACCGAAGCAGATGTCGAGGCGGGCAATGACCCTCAGCTACAAGCAGCCCTCAAGCTACTTACCGAGTAGGTGCAACTTTACTTGTAATGTTCTTGCGCGGTATGCGTAAAACAGATATCATAAGATGGAAATAAAAGAGGGAGTATAGTGGCGGTACCAGATAAACAGACAAAGTTTATCTTTGTAACAGGTGGTGTTCTTTCCGGACTCGGCAAGGGTATCACGGCCGCTTCAATCGGAAACCTCTTAAAGTCTCGTGGTTTTAGCGTTAACATTCAAAAGTGCGACCCGTACCTAAACGTAGACGCCGGTTTGCTAAACCCCCGCGAACATGGCGAATGTTTTGTAACGCAAGACGGTGCAGAGACAGATCTCGACCTTGGCCACTACGAGCGCTTTATCGACGAAGAACTTACACAAGAAAGCTCGCTTATGAGCGGGCGAGTGCTACTTGGCGTAATCGACGCCGAACGCAGTGGTAAGTACGGTGGCAACACGGTGCAAATTATTCCGCACGTTACCCAGGCCATACAGGAACACATCATTAAGGCCGGTAAAGGTTTTGATGTTCACATTGTCGAAATTGGTGGTACAGTGGGCGATTACGAAAGCCTGTCATTTTTAGAAGCTATACGTGAGCTTGGTATGAAGGTCGGCCTCGAGAACACCTGTTTTGTGCACGTTGTATACATGCCATACCTGGGCGCTAGCCACGAATTTAAAACAAAGCCAGCCCAAAATTCTGTACGCGACATTCGTGGTTTGGGCATTGCGCCAAATGTTTTGGTTTGTCGCAGCGAAAACCCTGCGCCCGAATCGGTAAAGCAAAAACTAAGTCTATTTTGTGGCGTGAGCCCAGAGGCCATAGCGTTGCTACCAAACGCAGACTCTATTTATGAAGTACCACTCACGCTTGAAGACACAGGCATTGCATCTGTGATTAGTGAAAAACTAGGCCTTGCAGAGAAAAAGCCAAACCTAGAGGAATGGCGAGCAGTTGTACATAAAGCTGTGAGCCCATCTAAAACCCCCGTAAAAGTGGGTGTTATCGCCAAGTATATGGACAACGCCGACACGTACATGTCTGTTTTTGAAGCCGTAAAGGCCGCCGCTTGGGCAAACAACACCACCGCAGAAATAGTCTGGATCGACGCCGAAAAAGTTGAAGCCATGTCAGACGCTGACGCTCAAACATTGTTTGATTCTATAGACGGTATTTTGGTGCCTGGTGGCTTTGGTACACGAGGCGTCGAGGGCAAAATCCGCGCAGCAACGTATGCGTTACAGCACAAAAAACCATACTTAGGTTTGTGCTACGGCTTGCATATGATGGTGATTGCCGCTGCACGACTTGGTGGGTTAGAAAATGCTCATACAACAGAGGTAAACCCAGACACCCCACACGCAGTTATTGCCACTATGGAAGACCAAAAAGGCAAAGAAAACACTGGTGGAACTATGCGTCTTGGCAACTACGCCTGCGAATTTGCCGACGGCAGCCTGGCTTTGCAGCTGTATGGCACGAAGTCTATTCACGAGCGTCATAGGCACCGCTACGAGGCCATGGCCAAATATGTTGACCAGTATGAGTCATGGGGCATAAGGGCGAGTGGCATTAACCCAGACAACAAACTCGTAGAAGTAATTGAAGGCGTTGACCACCCATTTTTGCTGGCCAGCCAATATCATCCAGAGTTTAAGTCGCGGCCCAACAAAGCACACCCAATGTTTGTCGGCTTTATTGCTAGTCTGTTGAAAAAGTAAGTAAAACAGGGTACCATTAGCATTATGGATACAGACACAACACATAAGAAAAGAATATTACTGGTAGAAGACGACGACGCTCTTGCTAACGTATACATTATGCGTCTTGAGGCAGAAAATTTCGACGCCAAGCGTGTGGCTAACGGTGAAGACGCATTAGCTGCAGCCCGAGAGTACAAACCAGACTTAGTTTTACTAGACGTCATGATGCCAAAAATTAGCGGTTTCGACGTTTTAGACATATTGCGCAACACACCAGACCTCGCCAACCTCAAAATTATTATGCTAACCGCACTTAGCCAAGACAGCGACAAAGAACGAGCCCAAGGTCTTGGCGTAGACGATTACCTTGTAAAATCACAGGTAGTTATTAGTGACGTTATGGACCGCATTCGCCACCACCTTGGCATGGATCTCTAAGAGCTATATTTTTAGCAGTTTAAACACCCCGCAACAGGGGTGTTTTTCTTATTATTAAATAAACCCTGAATTCGCATTCAAATCGCGACATCTATGTACGATTCGAGTAGCTCGTTAGGGCTTACGTAGCCATGTCGTTTACGAGGTCTAGTATTGAGGAGGTTGACCGCTCGGTCAAGCTCCTCTTTGCGTATGGTGCTAAAGTCTCTGTGTTTAGGGAAGAACTGTCTCAGTAAGCCGTTGAAGTTCTCGTTACTACCACGCTCCCATGAGTGGTAGGGATGAGCGAAGTAGATCGGAATCTTGGTGTGTTGCTCTAGCTCCTCGTAGTTGTTCATCTCTTTCCCATTGTCTAGCGTCAAACTACGCTTCAAATGCTTGGGCAGTGGCGAAAGTAGCTCTTCTGCCTTTGCGCGGAAGTGCTCTTTGGTAGCTCTTGGTATATGACCAACAAGTGCATAACCACTTTTACGTTCTACGAGCGTAACAAGATAGCCACTGTGCTTGTGCCCCTGCACAGTGTCTCCTTCCCAGTGTCCATAGAACAACCGGTCATTAGTAGTTTGTGGGCGGTCATCAATCCAGCGCTTCTTTTGCAGTTCACGCTGTTGCTCACGACGCTTTGTGCCGTACTTGCGACGGAGCTTCTTGTGTCGTAGGTACTTCCACAGGCTAGCGACAAATGCTTTGCTCTGCGCCCATAGCCAACGGTACACCGTTGCATGTGACAAGCCAACGGCTTGTCCTGCCTGGTCAGGACTGTAGTACTGACGAATAAGTTCGGTAATACGTACGGCTTGTAGCTCATGAAGTTTGCGGTGTTGTTGGTTAGCGGCAGTACGGACACGAGTTGCGCGTTGCCTCGCAACTCGAACGTTGTAGGTAGTTGCGGTGTCTGCGGCACCACGACGTAGCTCACGGTAGACACTACTGGGATGGTAGCCTAGTATGCGTGCGCAAGAGCGCACGCTAAGTCCGGTTGTTCTTAGTTTAGCTAGAATAACCCGATCTTCTCGGGTAAAGTGATGGTGAGCCATAGTGGTTCACTCCCTTCGTATTATGTTAGTGTCGTAACCAACAGGATACGGGGAAGCCCTATGGCTCTTCAAGTTAGTAGATTCGCGTTTTGAGTGTTAATTCAGGAACACTACATTGACAATAGTCAAAGCTTATGCTAATATGTATATATACCAATTAAACCAATAATAAAAAGGTTCATACTATGTCACAGCAAACACCCGAAGGATTGATTGAAACACCAGATAACATTGCGCGAGAGCTTGCTTCGCAACGCGAAGTAGCGGAAACACAACGTCAACTTGTTGTACAAGAAGCTGCTGCGCAACGCGCCGCTGTAGCCGAAGATTTATCTAATCTTGGCATTGCAGAGGCGACTGTTGGCGCAAATGAAGAGCCTAAGCACGTAAGCAATACTGGTGGAAGATTTGGTCGTGGTACCGTGCCAGTCGCTAGCCCAGGTCCTCAAGCATTACGACAGGCTGGATTTATGCCTGGTGGCGCACGATTTGGTGTCGATCCAAGTGTTAAAGAGTAGCCGCTCAGATTGTAAATGAAAATAGCCACTAAAAAGTGGCTATTTTGCTACATCGAATGAGATTTATTCGACGGTGACTTCGGTGCGGCGCACAGAACGACCAGTAAAGGTACGAACTTTGCGGCTGCTCATTTTTACAATGCCGTCGCGGGTAGCGTGGATGGTAAAGTTTTTACTAGCCATAGTGCCGACACCAGGGCGCTTGTTCATGCCGACCTGACGAACGATAACTTGACCAGTTTTAACAACTTGGCCACCAAAAAGCTTAACGCCAAGTCGTTGACCTGGACTGTCGCGGGTATTTTTGCTGGTTCCTCCAGCTTTGACGTGTGACATAAAGCAATTATTTCCTTGTTAGTACTAATAATTCGCGAGCGACGATCTGGTCTTCTCGGTAGTAGAGAAGCTGTGACTCCAAGACATGCTCAAACTTCACCTGATTATAGCCCATTTCCTCGAGAGAGTCAACGATCGGCAGGTGCCTAAATTCATTTGTACGTATTTGCCAAGCAGGAACGCCTATGCAAAGCCTAGTACCTGGTGCAAGTTGGCCACGAATATTGGCTAAAAACTTTTTAATAATAACGTTAACGTCACTAACGGTTTGTTCAAGTACCTCTGTTGTAGGTGTAGTGGTAAAAGGG
>JBATPG010000109.1:0-5761 GCA_049291335.1 Saccharimonadales bacterium (SeqCode)
AGCATTAGAGATGAGAGTTGTTTTTCGAGCAGGCGAAGGCCCCACTTGTGCACGAGAACCCATTCGCTGAGCTCATTGCAAATAGCTCGCAACGCACTGTTTCTGCACAGGAATCAGTCGTAGAAAGGTGTTTAGCGTATGGTGGTGTGCTTTGCGAGTGTCGCTACGTCGTGGTCGGCAATAAGTTTGTGCCGAGTGTGGTTTCTTGCGTGGTACACCATGTACAAAATGCCTGCGTATAGCGCCGTGACGCCGGTAGCTATACATAAATCTATGAACTGCAGTGGCCCAAACCCTATAGACTGCCCAAGAGCAGTGTAGGCGAGCAACGCAAATAGTGTTAAGCCGGCTATTTTGCTCCAGGCAGCGCTTTTTACCTGTTTTTTAGTGAAATAAAAACTAACCACACAGCCCAAGTACAGAGTTAAGTAAGCAAGAGTTGTTGCGCTGGCGTGTTCTTGGCTGGTGGGGTCTACGCCACTGCCGCTGATTGACCGTGCAAAAAAGTACAGCGCGTAGGCAATAAAGCTCAGACTCCCCAGTAGGAGTGCCAGTAGCAACCTATCGTACGAACGGTGGGGGTGAGTAGCAACGTTTTCTTTGCTTAACGTTGGTAGCACGTGGGGAAGGGCCGCTAACGCCGTCAGTATAAACAATAGAAGTGTCCATGCATTTACTGATTCGTACAGTGGCAACATGACCGCAACTAGACAGATAAAGAGTGAGTACGCGAGAGATGTCGAAAAGCTGCGACGTAGTGGCTGCAAGGCGGGGTACTGCTTTTTTACTCTGCGTATCATGGTGGTAGTATAACCATAAGTACGGTCACGGTAAACGCTGCCGCATAAACCTTGTGTTTTTGTGTGTTGGGTCGTTTCTGGCCAGATTGGTGATTTAGCGTATACTTACAGATATGGCGAGCGACAAAGAGCGAAAGAAGTTAGCGGTAATTGACGGTAAAAGTGTTTTTTACCGTGGCTACTATGCCATGCCCAACCTAAGCACCAAAGACGGCACCCCAACTGGCGGTGTTTTTGGTTTTGCTACCATGGCACTTGAGGTTATCCGTCGGCTTAAGCCAGACTATGTTGCAGTAGCGTGGGATAAACCCAAAACTAACATTCGAAAACGTCTTGAAATTTATCCAGAGTATAAAGCAGGCCGCAAACCGGCACCACCAGACTTTTACGAGCAAATTCCGCTGCTACACGAGCTACTTGATGCATTTGGTTGGCCACTGTACGAGCTAGATGACTATGAAGCAGACGACATTATGGGCACGTTGGCTGTGCAGGCAAAAGACAAAAATCTTGATACCATGCTTATAACATCCGACCTTGACATGCTACAGCTGGTTAACGGCCACGTCAAAGTGTACGCGCTAAAAAAAGGCCTCAGTAACATAGAATTGTATTCACCCGAAAGTTTCACGGCTAAGTACGGCATAGATGTAGACCAATTTTTAGACCTAAAGGCCCTAAAAGGCGACTCGTCTGACAACATACCGGGAGTGCCTGGCATAGGCGAAAAAACAGCGGTGCAATTGTTGCAAGAGCACCAAACGCTAGACGGTATTTATGAAAACTTGGTGCTACTAAAAGATTCTGTGCGCAAAAAGTTAGAGGCTGGCAAAGACAGCGCTTACATGAGTAAAAAATTGGGTGCCATTTGGTGCGACGCGCCACTACCTATCGACTTAGAGGCTATGGACGGTCACAACATTGACCCACAGCGTTTGTTGGCGCTCCTCGAAAAGTTTGAGTTTAGAAGCCTGGCTCGGCAGTTACCAAGTCTTATGCAGGTAGCCGTAGACGCCCATGTTGACGCCAAAGCCACTGCAACGGGCAAGCACAAAAGCCTTGATGTCGTGGTAGTACGCACAGAAGCCGAGGCAGAAGGTATATCTTTACCCGAAACTATTGTTTTACAGGCTCGTTGCGCTGGCCCACATGGCCGAGATGCCAACTATTTTGTGGCACACGCACCATCGACCAAGATTGTGTATGTACTAGACGTAAAAGCGCTTGGTGAAGATACGATTATTGCTCTTCTAGGTGGCGTAAAACACGTGATTGGCTATGACGTTAAAAGCTCTTTGCAGGCGTTACTCGATGTAGGTGTTACAGAGCTTCCAGCAGTGTCACACGATGTGCTTGTCGGTGCTTTTCTTATAGATAGCCTGCGACGAGAACAAAGCTTGATGGCTCTTGCCACTGAAGATGTCGGGTACGAGGGCAGCGAACTTTCAAACCTCGACGATGAAGAATTTGTAACTAAAGCTGGCGACATCGTTGCAGCTATAGATGCCTTATATGCGCAGCAACATAAGGCGCTCGTCGCTTTGCCAGAAATAGAGAAACTGGCGCATGATGTCGAATGGCCCGTTATACCAGTAATTGCACACATGGAATACCGTGGCATACAGCTCGACACCGACTATTTGGCAAACTTTGCCGACGAAATATCTGACATGATTTCTGACCTTGAACAAGAAATTTATGGCTATGCCGACAAAGAGTTTAACATTGCTAGCCCGGCACAAATGGCCCTTGTTTTGTTTGAGACGCTACAGCTTCCTACACAGGGCATTAAAAAAGGTAAAACTGGCTACAGCACGGCTGCCAGCGAGCTAGATAAACTGCGCCACGCGCACCCCATCATAGACCTTATTACTAAATTTCGCGAAGTAACCAAACTTAAGAACACTTATGTCGATACCTTGCCTAAAATGGTTGATGGCCACAACCGTTTACACACGACATTTAACCTAACTATCGCACAAACAGGGCGACTGAGCAGCAATGACCCAAACTTACAGAACATACCAGTACGCACCGAGCTTGGCAAGCACATTCGCACAGCGTTTGTAGCAGGCAAAGGCAAACGACTTGTTAGCGCCGACTACAGTCAGTTCGAACTGCGTCTAGCTGCTGCTATGAGTGAAGACGCTGACATGATTGCCATGTTTAACAGGGGTGCTGACATACACCTTACCACCGCTGCAGAAGTGTACGGACGTAGCCCTGAAGATGTTACCAAGCAAATGCGTTCGGCTGCAAAAACCATTAATTTTGGCGTGCTATATGGCATGAGCCCACACGGTTTGGCTGCCGCAACTGGCATGACATTTGCGCAGGCTAAAACGTTTATAGATGAATATTTTAAACTTCGTGCACCATTGCTGGGTTACCTAGACGGCCTAAAAGACAAAGCCCGGAAAGACGGTTACGTGCAAACCCTGTTGGGCCGTCGCCGACCCATGCCCGACATACACTCTAGCAACTTTATTGTTCGGCAAGCAGCCGAGCGCGCAGCTATGAACATGCCCATACAGGGAACCGAAGCAGATCTTATGAAGCTAGCTATGGTAGCGGTCGACGAAGCGTTTGCTAAAGACGACACATGGAAGGACGCACCAGAAGAAAAACGGCCACACCAGTTGCTGCAAATTCACGACTCAATACTTGTCGAGTGCGAAGAAGACGACGCCGAAAAGGTGGCGCACATACTAAAGACGACCATGGAAGCCATTTACCCAGAACTGCCCGTAAAGCTCGACGTAGACACCTCGATCGGCACCAACTGGGGCGAGCTGTAGCGTATGGAATCTCAATCAGAGATTGAAGGGCTTTCGTTCATAGCAGACAAAGATATGCGTATTTTGAGTGTAGGGATTTCTACGGGCGGGGAAGCCGAAATAAAAATGCTTCGGTCAAATCCAGATCGAACTGTTGTGGCTACAACCTTAGATCAAGAAGGCCTTGAGAAGGTGCGCACAAAAATTGAAGGAACAGAGCTAAGTAGTCGTCTAGAGCTTCGCCTTGAAGACATTGCTTCTGAAAAACTTGAATATGAAGAAAATTCATTCGATTTCATATATGCACGACTCGTTTTACATTATTTATCGGCCCAAAAACTACTGGTGGCACTGGCGTCTCTACATAAAATTCTGAAACATGGAGGCAGCATATTTGTAGTTGTTCGTTCTAGCGATATCGCCGAGCTAAAAACAACACCATTTCTGGAATATGACGAAGACACATGCCTAACTACATATCAAAATCCTTCAGGTGGTCGCGCTACAAGGTACTTTCATACGATTGAGTCAATTTCTGGAGCTCTTATATCTAGTGGTTTTATAATTCAAAAGGTTGATAAATTTGATGAAAAGTTGTCACCAAACTTTAATAGAGACTCGGATATCTGGGTATTGAACAATGTAATTGAAGTGCTTGCTACGAAGGGTTAGAGCATATTGCTAACTCGTTCAGTGATATATGCTACGGAACCTTTTTGGCTTAGCAGATATCATATAGGTATGCACGTAGCAGTAACTACGCGCAGGAAGGACCTATTATGACAACAGGCCCAGAGGCAACTGTTCTACATATATTAGCTCAACACCGCTCACCGCTTATGAGCAGCCCACTTTTAGGGGCAGAAGCACATCAATTTTCGCCCGAGATACCTAGAGGACCCAGAACGCTCGGCCGTCCAATCAGCCCATCCAGAGCGCGACAAATAGGGCATAGTTTTAGAGAGCTTCTTTCTTACAAAGATGAAATATAAATAACACCGTTTATGCTAAGCTTATTGTATGAGCGAGGCTGTATTTCAAGTAGGTATTAAGGCGCTGATCCGTAATGCTAAAGGTGAAATTTTACTTACGATATCAAATAAGCGTATACCCACCCCAACTGTGCACTACAGACTGTTGCTGGTTATTTACAGCATAGAATTGCAAACCGAACAAACACTTAAGTCGAACGAAGAAGGCCGAGAGATTGCCTGGGTGAGCCCAAAAGAAGCGGCTGTTCATTTGGCAGATAAATTCCCAAGTGATTTTTGTGACAAGATAGCGCTACTAGCATGAGTCGCATATGGATGCGCTACGGCGACTATCGGGCACGTAAAAACCCGATTCAACGGCCAGGTTCTTTGTACGAAGACGTGCAAAATGAACTACGAAACAAGGTGCCAATAGCCAGTCGTCGATGGCGCAAGCAACAAGACTTGAGCTATCTGACTCCGCTTATCACAGAGAGCAAGCAGGCTGCAAATGAGGCCGAAATAACAGCGTCGCTTAGTGGTGCGCGGGCTTGGGCATGGCTGATGACATTGGCACTGCAGGCCCCGCAGGCCGCCAGTGCGCAAAGACAAATGGATGCCCACCCACATGGTTACAAGGCTAAAAACGAACGTTTGTATGAGCTTATAGATTTTAACGATGCCTTTGTTTCTGCCGTTCTCGCACTGCCAGAAACAGAACTGTCGCGCTTTGAACATGAGGCCGAGCGGTTGCTACAGTGGTTTTGTAAGCGCGTGGGGGTAAAGTCTTTTTCTACAGAGCAGTACCACGCAATTGTACAAGGCTTAAGCCGTGAAATTGCAGTCTACAAAGGGGTGCAAGTAGAAGGCTTGCAAGCAGCTATGACGAGTCGTACGAGCGACGCTCTCGGTATAGATATGGTTATAACCAACCCAGAAACGGGTAAAAGCGTTAATATTGACTGCAAGGCACCGTCTTCGTACCGACACCGTGTGTACAATTTGTTTCACGAGGGCCGACTTAACGAAGAAGAAGTCGACGCCGCAGAGCAGCTTGGGTATATAGCAGAGTTAAACGGGCATGGTAATCAAAAGGCAGAGATTGTTGTTTGGCGTATTAGTACCGAAGAATATGGTCCTATACACAATTTTCAATTCGATTCGACAAGGCAACTTGGCACTAAAATTCACGCAATACTAAACACCTATGGGG
>JBATPG010000110.1:0-3804 GCA_049291335.1 Saccharimonadales bacterium (SeqCode)
GTACTGGCCTTTGCAGCTGAAAAATGCCGAAAACCAATAGGCCACCAACAACCGCTACGGTGTTTCGTTTTGTGTTTGAATGCTTCTTCTCGGCGATCTGTGGCCGAGACTGCACCGGTATTTTCACAACTCTCATTCTTACTAAAATAATAGCATAAACGTGTTATCCTGCCGTAGTAAATCGTGCACGTTGTACTCCGTATTTGAGAAGCAAAATGATATACTAGAAGTAGCCGTAACGGAGGTATTTTGTTAGCAATGACTTACTACGCTGTCCTCTGTAGCTAAAGCGAAATTATAATAGTAAAGGGCTTAACGAGAACCAATACACCATGAAAAAGCTTTCTGCAACAAAAAACGTAATGCCAAAGACTACGTCTTCCCCAACGAAACGCCAACTAAAACAACCCGTTCGTAGGCTGCGAAATGTCAAAACTTGGTTTATTAGAAGCCCATTACCAGTTCGCTCACCGACGCCATCTACCTACACAATTCTTAAAAAAGCTTTCGTTATGCTTAAAGTGATTTGGCCACAGATGGTCGGAAGCACCGCTTTACTCGCACTCTTCACATTAATCTTTGTCAGTAGTTCTACTACTAGTATTAACTTTCAACTGTTACACGAGGCAGTCAAGCAATACGGGCTAACGGCTAGCGAAGTATCCACGCTCGTTCTTTCACAGCTGGGGACGGTGTCCAATGTCACACCTGCTGCAAATACCGCTGCAAGTGTTTCTCAGATGGTTATATTTGTATTATTCTCACTCGCATTTATTTGGGCATATCGCACCTACAGCTCTAGTGACACCAATTTCACTACTAAGGACATGTTCTACAACAGCACGTTTTCCCTCACCCAGTTCGTTTTAGTGATGGCTGCTTTAACAATTGCCGTTGTGCCGCTAGTTCTTTCACTGTTTTTGTATGAAACCATGATAAGCGGCCTGATTGCCGTATCTGGGATACAACGGACTCTTGTTTACGCTATATGTGGCCTCTTGGCATATATCTCTATTCGGTTTTTAAGTGGCTGGATCTTTGCCCTGTACATATCTGGGTTGCCACGCATGACTCCAATACCTGCATTAAAGTACGGCACTAAGCTGGTGGTTGGTCGCCGACTTTCTGTGCTACGTAAGGCAATGGCATTTACGCTCTTGCTCCTTGCAATACTTTTTGCACTACTTTTACCTTGTATACTTTGGGCTCCGCTTTTGGCACCTTGGCTGTTCTTTGCATTTTCAGTAGTGGCTATACCCTTTTCTCACGCCTTCATATACACGCTGTATAAGGAACTATTGGCATGAGCCAGACCGCAAAAAAGCGTTTGGCAGAACTATTGGCGGTGGTCAATAAGTACAGCTATGAATACCATGTTCTAGACAACCCGAGCGTGCCTGACGAGGTTTACGATGGCCTTATGCAAGAATTGTATGCTCTCGAAAAAGATAACCCAGAATTGATTCGACCTGAAAGCCCGTCTCAACGCGTCGGAAATACTCCAATCGATACGTTCATAAAAGTAGAACATTCTCAACCCATGATTAGTTTGCAAGATGTTTTTAATCGGTCTGAAGTTGAAGCATGGGTAAAGCGTATGGACAAGCAGCTTCCGGGCACCGTACACGAGTATTTTTGTGATATTAAGATGGATGGGCTGGGTTGCGCACTAGTGTACCAAGATGGCATATTCGTACAAGCATTAACCAGGGGTAACGGCCGCGTTGGTGAAGATGTTACGGCAAACGTTAAAACAATAGCAAACGTTCCCCTGCGACTACAACCTGATGCTAAGAACAGCCAACTACTCGTGGGGCGCACAGAAATCCGTGGCGAAATAATTATGCACAAAAATAGCTTCGAAAAGCTTAATATAGAGCGTGAAGCCGCTGGTTTGCCCCTTTTCAAGAACCCCCGAAACCTTGCAGCCGGCACCATTCGACAGCTTGACCCCAAACTAGTTGCCGAGCGACCTTTGGCATTTATGGGGTACGATCTTTTGCGCGATAACCCTGAAGAAGTGCCGACGCACATGAAAGCGTATGAAATGATGTCGGATATTGGCATCGTAAGAAACAAGCAAGCTACTGTTTTTACTACTCTTCACGATGTTATGGCATTCGTAGATACGTGGGATACTAAACGTCATACTCTGCCATATAACACCGATGGCCTTGTTATTAAGGTTAACAATCGCGCTGATTATGTGCGACTGGGAATTGTAGGTAAAAACCCACGTGGAGCCGTCGCATTTAAATACGCTGCTGAACAAGCAACAACTATCGTGCAAGATATCGTCATTTCTATTGGCCGAACCGGTGCAGCGACACCAGTAGCAGTGTTTGAGCCTGTAAACGTAGCCGGAACAACTGTGCAGCATGCTAGTTTGCACAATGCCGACGAAATTGCTCGTCTAGACGTTCGCCGTGGGGACACGGTCGTTATTTTTAAAGCAGGAGATATTATTCCTCAAGTTGAATCAGTCATTACAGATCTACGCCCGAAAAGCTCTAAGCCTATACGCTATGAAGATGAGTTGGCTCGCCAGTACCCAGAACTAGAATTTGTTAAACCCGAGGGTGAGGTTGTGTACCGTGTTAAGGGTTTAACAGGCCCAGTTATTTTAAAACGAGCGTTACAGCATTTTGCTAGTAAAGCAGCTCTCGATATCGACACCCTTGGTGAAAAAAACGTTAATGCTCTTGTTGACGCACATATGGTGACTGACCTAGCAGAAATATACTCACTGACTAAGGACAAGGTGTTGTCTCTTGATCGCTTCGCAGATATTTCTGCCGGCAAACTAGTCGACGCAATTCAAGCTAAAAAGCACCCCCCTCTCGAACAGTTCTTATTTGGTCTTGGGATCCGACATGTTGGGGTTCAAACTGCTATAGACCTGGTTGCGCATTTTGGGTCAATCGAGGCTATTGCAAATGCAACCATAGAAGAACTGCGAACTGTAGATGGTGTAGGTGAAGTTGTTGCTGAATCTATCGTAGCTTGGTTTGCAGACGAAGATAACATTGCCATGCTTACCAAGTTCGATGCCCTCGGCGTAAAGCCACATTACACGAAGAAATCAGGTGCTTTGGACGGAAAAAGCTTTGTAGTGACCGGCACCCTGGCTACCATGGGGCGCGACGACGCTGCCAAACTGGTGCGCGACAACGGAGGCAAGTTTCAGTCAAGCATAGCTAAAGACACCGACTACCTTGTAACAGGAGCAAACGTGGGTGCAAGCAAGCTTAAAAAAGCTGAGTCATATGGTACAAAAGTGCTCAGCGAGCAAGAATTTCTTAACCTTATCGGAGCATAGCCATGCCAACCTTCAGATATGCCAAACTGGTGCGAGATAAGATTCTACAAATGCATGAACAAAACGGAGATGTTGTTACTGGAAAATCACTTTCTCAGCGAGAGCTTGCAGAAGCGCTTCAACAAAAGCTTACCGAAGAAAGTTCAGAACTGTTTAATGCGATCTCGATACACAATACCAATCAAATTGAGAACGAACTAGCAGACATATACCAGGTACTCGAAGACCTAGCTTTTGCCCTGGGCGTAGATGAAGTTGACGTTCATGCAGCCAAAAGTCAAAAGTTTTCCAAAAAAGGTGGCTTTCGTGCGGGCCAATACATTGAAACAGTTACAATTATTCACGAAGACGACCCGCTCATTGCCCGATTTCGTGCCAGCCCAGATAAATACCCAGAGTTGTAGGGATATTGACTTCTATAGCGCTCATGGTATTATGAACCTAGTTCGTGCGCCAACTAGCGGCGCTTGAAACAAACATATAAA
>JBATPG010000111.1:0-6454 GCA_049291335.1 Saccharimonadales bacterium (SeqCode)
GACGAATACTTTGTGCATCGTTACAATGCGTTAATTGTCCCTCAAAAAGATGCCGATAGTTTGGCGCGAACATGTCTTTGGGCCTATCAGCATCAAAAAGAGTGCCAAGCGATAGCCAAAAAAGGACGCACACTGTTTGAGAAGTCATTTTCTACTGATGCAATTGCCGAAATACTTAGCCCGCTGGTTGATACGCTTCGCAAATAAAGTACTTATTCAGATTCTTTTTTTGCGCTACGAATGTGGAGTTTTTCTTTGGTGTGAAGTGCAAGCGTAGCCAAAAACAACAGGAAGAGCGTAAAAATGTAGGTTGCTCTGTCTAGTATGCTGGCCGCAACGATAGTCGGCGCATCTATGCCATGAATGTTTTGCGCTGCCAATAAAAAGGCTTCTTTAATACCAATACCATCTGGGGTGATAGATACAAAAAGCGAGAAGTTTGCAGCGCCAGTGTATGAAAGCGCTTGCCCAATAGACACGCTTGGGTCAATGCTGCGTAGTTCTATAAAGTAACGAACCGAAATAAGTAGTAGCTGAGCGAGCGTTAACAAAAACAATGTTACAAGTAGCTTGCGCGTCAATACAAGTGTCTTGGCTTCTTTTGCGTATTTTTTGTGCAAAAAAGTAATAAGTACGTATGACCCAGCGCCGGCAGCTACCACAGTAAGGAGTGTTTGCCACCATGGTAACGCTACGCCCAGCATGGCTGCGCTAATAATTGCAAAAAAACCGTAGTAAATGAGTGTTGCCAAGGTGTATGACTTAAGCGACACTTTGTGGCGTGTTTTTAGATACGCGGCTCGCACGCCGGGTCCGCTTTGCAAAGGGCCAAAAAAGTTAGCTATGGTTGAATAAATGGTAAGTAAGAAGTTCTCTTTCTTTGGCATTCTGTGGCCAGTAAGATTTAGAGTGCACATATATAAAACTGCAAGCACACCTACGCCAATAAGATTTACTGCAACAATGGCCGCCACTACCCATAGTGAGGTTGCGAGCAAGTTTTCGACATATTCGGGGTGGGTGGCTAAAAATCGGCCAAAAAGACCAAAAGTTAGCAAAACAATAGTTATCGCTATGGCTGATTTTACTGAAGGTCTACGCATTTACTTTATCGTACCATGCCAGCGCGTCGTACGGTATACTGACAGTCATGGCTGGTCCTTCAAACTTCTACCGATACATGCGCGTAATGGCTAAAATATTGGCATCGAAATGGTTCTTTGGCTTAGTAATAGGCTTGTTTGTGGTTCAGGCGGGTTTCGTAGCGTTCGTAGGGCGGTATTCTATGGCTTTTGACGAGTATTACCACTATGAGCTCATTCAACAGTATGCCAAGGTTCTGTGGCCCTGGAGCGTGGCGCAACCACCTGGCCCTGCAGAGCTAGGCGCCGTCACTACCGACACCTCTTATTTATACCATTGGCTTATGAGTTTCCCCTTTCGTTTCATCCGGCTCTTTAGTGATAGCCTGCAAACCCACCTACTTGTTATGCGCCTACTGGATGTTGCAATTGTTGCGGCTGGGCTGTTTGTGTACCGCAAGTTACTGCTGCTGGTTGGCGTGTCGCGAGCAGCAACACACGGCATGCTCGCGGTGCTGGTTCTGGTACCAGTTACGACATTCTTGGCGGGACAGTTAACGTACGACGCGCTCATGTTCACCATGACGGGCGTTGCCCTGCTGTACGCCGTTAAGCTGCTAAAAGAAATACGTTCACAGAGTGTTGCGCTACCTACGCTTTTACTAGCGCTGTCGTTTTTACTGCTGGCAAGCATTACAAAATATGCATTTTTTGTCATCGCGCTCATAGTGGGCGTAGTTCTTTGTGTTGAACTGTACGTTGCCTATCGACCGAAGTTGCAGAGGCCAAAACAGTATATTCAGAACGCAGGAAAACACCTTGGAACCGAGCTAAAAAAGCCTGCAACAGTACTTATTTTTGGCTTATTTATAGTTTCGAGTATATTGTTCTTGCAGCGGTATGGACTAAATGCGGTACGATATGGAACACCCGTGCCAGATTGTGGCACGGCAATTAGCGAGAGTCGGTGTAGAGCATACGCTCCATATGGCAGGAATATTGCCTACAAAGAGGCAGGCTACGCAAATTCTGTAAAAGCGACAGATGTTGCCTACTACCCTGTTCGTTGGTCGGCCAAAATGATGCGTAGTTTGTTTTTTGCAGTTGCACCTCGCGAAGCGGGTTATGCGCCCGGCAACCCGCTACCTATAGCTAAAACAGCCGGGAACGTCATAGCATGGAGCATTGTGGTTTTGATCATAGTTGGTCTACCGTGGTTGCTGCGTGATGCTGTGGCTCGATTGCTACTCCTTGCGAGTGTGGGGTATATTAACCTGCTGTTTGCCCGTAACCTTAGTGAGTTTGTGTCGCTCGGTGTGCCAGTGGCTGTTAACGGGCGCTACATTTTATATTTGTTGCCCGTGCTCGCTACCCTCGCCTACCACTCTGCAAAACATTTAGTTGGTAAAACTGGAGATAAACAGAATATGTTGTGGGCTGTTGGTTGCTTTGCCGCTCTGCTTCTGGGTATTTTGATGGTTTTTGGCGGCGGTTTCTTGCCGTTTGTTATACGCTCTGGCGACGAATGGATGTGGCCCAGTGCCGTAGAAGCAACCCGGGAATTTCGGTCTTTGCTGTGGCCCTACGTGCTCAAAGAGTGGTAGCTTCGGACTATTGACGGTGTTTTACGTAAGCACGGCGGCTTAGTTCAAGGTGTTTTTCTTGCATAATGCGGTTAATGCGAATCATATCGGCTATAACGCCAAGGGTTAGGCTAATAAGCGCACCCATCCTAAGTACGGCGCCGAATATTAACGACTGTATGTGGCCACCCGCTTGGTCGTCAAAAAAGCCCCACATAAACCGGCCAAATGGAATAGCACCTAGAGCGAACAAAATAAGCCCTGTAGTTAGAAACAGTGTGTACGGGCGGTACATAACAAAGGCACGGAAAATGGCGGAGCCAGAACGGAGCACGTGCTCGGCACTTGAGTTAAACAGTCGTGATTCGCGAGTCTTTGGGTTGACGGTTATGGGTACGCTTGCTATCGCGATGCCACTATTGCCCGCTTGGATAAGTGTTTCCATGGCATAGCTAAAGCGCGTAACAACATTCATCCTAAAAGCGGTATCGCGGCTGTACGCCCGAAAGCCACTCGGCGCATCGGGTAGATTAGTGTTTGCGGCTTTGTTGAGCACCCATGTTCCAAACTTTTGAAAGAACTTTTTACCAGTAGAAAAATGTTCGATAGTTTGCACCTGACGGTCGGCAATAACCATGTCTGCCTTGCGGTCTATGATGGGCTGAATAAGCCGGCCAATGTCTTGGCTGGGGTATTGGTTGTCTCCGTCAGTATTGACTATTATGTCTGCACCCTGCTCAAGGCAATACAAAAGTCCGTCTTGGAAACTCTGTGCTAAGCCACGTCGGCGCGAATGGCTCACAAAGTGCGTAACACCATGCTTTTTAGCAACTTCAACCGTTTTGTCGTCTGAGCCGTCGTCGATAACGAGTATGTTTATGCTTTCAATTCCAGGGATAGACTTTGGAATGGTAGCGAGAACAAGGGGCAATGTTTCTTCTTCGTTTAGGCATGGGATTTGAATAAATAGTTTCAGGGGTTGTTGCTTCATGCTACTAGTATACGACAGAGTACATGTTTATGCTGAAAACAGAGAAGAGTGAGCAAAAAAATAACACCCGCTCGTTTGAGCGGGTGTTATAGCACAAATCTTTAAAAGATTAGTAGGAGCGGCTGTTGCCACCACCACCGCCACCAAAGTCGCGGCGAGGTCGCTCTTCACGAGGACGAGCCTCGTTAACAACGATTGGACGTCCTTGAACGTCTGAGCCGTTGAGTGCCTCTACAGCTTTTTTAGCTGCAGCGTCGTCTTCTAGTTCAACAAATCCGTAGCCCTTGCTTCGGTTTGTGTCACGGTCGACGATTACTTTTGCTGAAACGATTTGCCCGTAAGCTGCAAAGAGCTCTTCGAGTTGTGCGTCGTCTACACCCCATGGGAGTGATCCGACAAATAATTTGGTTGCCATTATTGTATGGAACCCTTTCTTCGGTCGTCGCTTATAGGTAATTCCGAAGATCGGGATTAGCTGCGCCTACATCGAACACTAACTTATTAAACTCTAGAACCTGAATCGTCTTGCAGTTGCCTGTTCGAACGCTCCCTTTTTCGCAGCCTTCTAGTTGCTATAGCATAGCATGGTCATCGGTGTTGTGCAATCTACTTTGGCACGATTCTTCTAAAAACAACTCTTTATATATCAAAGGGGCGCTGTGCTAAAGGCTGAAGACCAACTTAGCCCTGTATCCGATATACACGCTTAAACTTACCAAGTACTACATACGCTAGGCCAATCAGCGAACCGCCAACTATAGAACTTATACAAAGGCGCGTACCTGTATTGACGAGCGTGCTTGTGTTTGAAGCTGTTGGGTGCGCACCTTGCGTGTAAATATATTCGTAGCTGTTAGTTGCTGCACCTAGCACAAATGTCTGCGTTGGTGGTGTAATGTAGCCGCTTATTGCTGGTGGCGTAATGGTGACCTCGTCGCCTATGCGGTAGTAGGCAGATAGTGCATCGTCGATGGCTTGTTGTTCTGCTGGAGATGGATTGTATGTATCAGCCGGCATAGGGACGGTAGGCCCTTGAGCGACGAAGTAGTTAGTGAGGTGATTGCCACCTAGTAGCCCGGTAAACCTCTGCGATGTACGAAGGGTCGCATTGCTGTTGCTTATGTACTGCACCTCAGCACTGGCTGAGTTGACAAGGTAGCCACCGACGTTTGCTGGAGCAAGACAGGTCGTATAGCTGTCATCCCACTCAGTACACTCAAAAGAAGTAGTATCCTGAAAGTTATAGGGGTTGTTGGTATTCACAAGGACGAGCACGACATACCAGAAACTGTCGAGGGCCTGCTGGACTTCGGCCGGATCGCTGGAATTTACGCTCGGTGCATCGTTTCTGCCGCCCCACTGACTCTGGTATGCGAACGCAGCAGTGCCGATGCTCGTCACGCTGTTTGGAATGGTGACACTGGTGAGTCGGTTGTACGCGAACGCGTGGTCGTCTATGATCGTCACATTGGCAGGAATAATGACGCCCGTGAGCTGATTTTGCGAGAATGCTTGGTAGCCAATACTGGTCACACCATTTGGGATCGTGACGTTAGTGAGTTGGTTATTGGCGAATGCTTGACTATCAATACTGGTCACACCATTTGGGATCGTGACGCTAGTGAGCTGGTTGTTCAAGAACGCCGCCGCGCCAATACTCGTCACACTGTTAGGTATAGTGACGCTAGTGAGCTGGTTGGAACGGAATGCACCATCGCCAATACTCAGGACGGTTTCTGGGATAGTTACAGAGGTTAGCTGGTTAACGGCAAATGCCTCATATTCAATATTGGTCACACTGCTCGGAATCGTAACGCTAGTCAGTTGGTTGGAATAAAACGCCTGGTAGCCTACGTTCACCATACCATCCGGTATGGTGACGGTGGTGAGCTGATTGAATGCGAACGCTTGGAAGTCAATACCCGTCACACTCGTCCCACCAATAGTACTCGGTATATCCACGTCTCTGGTACACGCTGGGTTGGCGATGTTGTTAGCTTCGTTGTCGTAGTAGTCAGTAATAGTCCCTGTGCCGACGTTAAATGCAAAACAACTGTCTGGAGGCGTGGCGGCAGATGCCTTTGGCGCGGTAAAACTCGCTACTGTAAGAAGTGCTACGACGCTACAAGTTATTTGTACAAATTTTGTTAGTTTCATGTTTGTTTAACACTTTAGGTGCGTTGTTTTAAGGTCTACATATAGAATATAAAAAATGCTTACGGTTGTCAATGAAAGGTTGCTGTTTTAAAAGAAAGTTTTAGACCTAGAAATAGTAAAAGCTATGCGACTATTTGCGCAGTGATAATTCTCGCAGAAACTACACGGTGTCTGGAGTACCATGAAATGACAAACGTAACCGTCATCGTCAAAGGAGCTCGCACCATGAAACGATATAAATCTTACAAAGCACTTAAGCGGCCAAAATTTTTAACTCGCCCTGTTGCCACGGCTGACCTTCCAGAAATTGACGCCAATGACGCAAATGCATGGCTACTTCAGCACGAAAAACGCGAAACTAAGCAACTCCGTAGGTTTCGACAACAACATGCCTAATAGTGGCTAGTGCTATTAAAAAAGCCCCGCATCTGGGGCTTTTTTACATTTCTAAAAACAAGAACTGTTAATCTTCGAGAGTTTCTTTGACGAGCTTAACTAGTTCGTTGGGGCTTGCCCAAGCTTTTAGCATGTAGCGCGAAGCGCCAAGGTCTAGCACTTCTTGAATGTCCGACCTAGTGTCGAGATTGCTAAGCACTATTACGGGTATGTCGTTGGTGTTTTCAAACTTCTCTAAAAATTCT